>JASHTQ010000064.1 GCA_030040475.1 Streptosporangiaceae bacterium | reverse complement strand
CCGGAATCCTGGCCGAGGGCACCCAGGCCGCGGGCATGCTGTCCGCGGGCGGGGCGGCCGTGCCCCCGCGCCCGGCGCCCTCCTGCGTGTCGACCAGGCACGCGGCGACCACCGCGAGGCCGTGGTAGGTGTCCCGGCGCAGCACCGTAACCAGGCGAGCCACCGCCGCCGCGTGGCCCACCGCGACGACTCGCCGTACGCACCAGCCCCGGACGCGCTGTCTGTGCAGGCGCTTTCTGAGCAGGTACCTGGCCGCCAGGTCCATGACGGTCGCGGACGGCAGGGCAATCGCCACGTACTCGCGGGCCAGGTCGAGCTTTGCCGCGTAGGAGACGACCGCTACGGCCGCGGTCAGGCTGACCGCGGCGCTGAGGACCCGGCGGTACTCATCGGAGCCGAGCCCGATGAACCGGGTGTCGTACCCGCCGGCCAGCAGCACCGACGTCCCCCACGCGACGGGCAGCCCGCACGTGAAGCTCAGGTAGGTGACCGGCAGGTAGGCCTCGTTCCCGAACCGGATCCTGGCCGCCACGACCGCGGCCACCAGGGCGCACGTCCAGTCGGCCAGGGCCGCCCGGCGAAGGTAGCCGCTCGTCCACGCCCTCGTGCCCGGGACGGCGGCGTTTCCGCGGGCCTCTATCGCACCGCGGGCTTCTATCGCGCCGCGGGCTTCTATCGCGCCGTGCGTCTCGACCGCGCCGCGCGCTTCGATGGCGCAGCGGGCTTCGACGGCGCGGCGGGTCTCGATCGCGCCGCGCGCTTCGGCGGCGCGGCGGGTCTCGATCTCGCGACCGGTGTCGACCACACAACCGGTCTCGATCGCGCTGTCGGTTACGCTCATGCCGCGGGTCGCCCCCCGGCTTTTTGGTTGCGCTTGCCAGTTATATACCCTAGGCCCAAGGCTCGCTCAGTCAACGGAATGGTTCCTCTCCGAACCTAACGCTCAGGTGTCCGTTATTGTCGGAAAATCACGTGAAACTCCGCGGGATCTGATCTGTAGTTGGCAGATGCGGTTTCTGGCGCTGGTTCCCCCCAATGATTCCTGGCGTTAGTCCCGTTAGGCCCCGGCACGGCAAACACTAGCAAAGTCGTGGCGGGCCATGATCCCTGGGTGACCACGACTTCGCCTTTTATGGATAAAGCGTATAATTTCCTCGCTGGCTGGATTCATACCATGCGGTCGACGGGCACGGGCACGCTGTCACCAGGCCACCCTTCGGCGGCCAGGCGACCAGGATTCGGGCATCAGCTAGCGAAGGCAGCGTTCCATGACGGACAGCTAATATGCCGTGTGCATGCGGATTCCGCATAATAAAGCGCAATAGGCCTGTCCGAATATCCGGGTAAACGCATGGATATTCCAGGTAATGTTCCTTGTGCTCGACGAAATAAATCTCCTCGCGTATCACTAATTGCCATCCGCAGCCGTCACGGTCGTTCATAATGCTGTCACGTGACGACAGTTGTGATTCCCGCTCACAATGAGGGCGGAGTTATCGGGCGCCTTCTTGAGCAGCTCATAAAAGACGCCGACCCGGGCGAGATGGACATAATAGTCATTGCCAATGGCTGCGTGGACGACACCGCCGAGGTGGCGGCCTCATACGGGCCGGCCGTCCGGGTCCTGACCCTTCCCGCCGCCTCCAAGCATGAGGCGCTGACCGCGGGCGACCGCGCTGCCGCCGGCTTTCCGCGCATTTACGTCGACGCGGATGTCGAGTTGCGGGCAGCCGATGTCCGGGCACTGGCGGCGGCGCTGCGCCAGCCGGGCGTGCTGGCCGCCGCGCCGCTACGGGAACTGGTCATGACGAGGCGGCCGTGGTGGGTGCGCTGGTACTACGACGTCTGGACGTTGCTGCCAGGGGTCCAGCGCGGGCTGTGGGGGCGGGGGGTGATCGCCGTGAGCGAGGCCGGGCACCGGCGCCTGGCCGGCCTGCCGGCGCTTCAGGCAGACGACCTTGCCGCATCGCTCATGTTCGAACCGCACGAGACGGTGCTGGTGGCTGGCACCCGGGTCATCATTCATCCGCCGATGACGTTCGCCGGCCTGCTGTCCCGCAGAGCCCGCTGCGTGACAGGGATGGCGCAGATCGACCGCGCGGAGGGTCTCGACGCCTCGGCCGACAGGACGCGGATATCCGATCTGACCGCCATCGTCCGGAGCCGGCCCGGCATGCTGCCGCAGGTCGGGTATTTCCTGTCGGTGGCCGTCGTCGCCCGGCTCAGGGCCAGCCGCGCCCGCGTCCGCGGCGACTACCAGACGTGGCTGCGCGACGAGAGCAGCCGCACCGCCCCCGCCACGGCTGCCGCCCGGTCGGCCGCCCGACCGGCCACCCAGCCGACCGCCCGACCGGCCCTCCAGCCGACCGCCCAGCCGACCGCCCAGCCGGGCGCAGCCAGGCCGCCGGTCCCCGTGACCGCCGTGCCCCGTCAACTGGACGGCCGGGACCATGTCCCGCACAACGGGTAATTCGGCCCGGAGGGGTTGCATGCCGCGTCGGGTCGGCTGATGCCCGCGCAGCGTCGGCCGGCGACGCTCGACTCCAGTGCGGTCAGGGATCCTGTCGCCTCGCGGATGCCGGCCATGGCGGCCGCGCCCAGCGCGACGATAACCCGGTCCGCGTCCGCCGGTAACAGGGAACCGCGGTCACTGTTCGCCCATGTGCGCAGCGGTGCTATCTGGAATTTTTCCAGCACGATACTCCTGAAGTTGTCGAGCATCGGGGTCACGGCAATTGTGGCCCGTATCCTCAGCCCGCACGACTTCGGCGTCTTCGCGGTGGCCACCACGGTCTTCACCATCGTCACCGCGCTCGGCGAGTTCGGCGTGACGTCGTGTCTAGCGCGAGTCGATCTCGATCCCGAGGCCCTGGCGCCGACCCTGTGGTCGGTATCCCTCGTATCGAGTCTGCTGATGGCCGGTGTCCTCTACAAGTTCGCCGAGCCGATCGCCGCCAGCCTCGGTTCCCGGGACGCTGCGCGTCCGGTGCAGGTCATGGGTCTCGTCATGGTGTTCTGGGGCATATCCGCCGTTCCCACGGCCCAGTGCGTGCGGGAATTCAAGCAGCGAAGACTCTTCCTCGCCTGGGCGCTGAGCTTCTTCCCCTCGGCGGCGGTCCTGCTATTCCTGGCCAAGCACGGCAGCGGGGCGATGGCCTTTGCCTGGTCCAGGGTCGCCGGACAGGCGGTATCGTGCGCGGTGGTGCTGATCTCAGCCCCGAAGCTCTACCTGCCCGGACTCACCCGTGGCGCGCTTGCGGTGCTGTACAGATTCGGGCTGCCGCTCGCCTGCGCCAATTTCGTCGGCTACATCCTGCAGAATGTAGATTACGCACTTATCGGGCACCTTATCGGCCCGGTAATGCTTGGCACGTACGTCCTGGCATTCAACGCCGCCTCCTGGTCGTCCGCCCTGCTCGTGGGAATGCTTAATACCGTGTCGATGCCGGCGTTCTCGCGGGTCAAACACGACGCTGCCAGGCTCGGCGGCGCGATGGCCGAAGGCGTGCGTGTCGTGATGCTGATCGCCGCGCCCATGTGCACGCTTGTGATGGTTCTCGCCCGCCCGATCGTCCTGACGCTTTACGGCGGACGCTGGGCGGCCGCGGCCGCCGTCCTATCGATCTTGTCGTGTTACGGACTGATTTCCGTGGCAGGCGTGCTCTTCTCGAACATGCTTGCCGCCATGGGCCGGTCGAACTTCGTGCTCGGTATCCAATTGATCTGGCTTGCCGGGCTTGTACCCGCGATGGCGATAGGGGTGCGCAGGGATGGCATCGTGGGGGCCGCGATCGCTCATATCGTGATCATCGGGCCGATCGTGCTGCCCTGTTATCTCATTGCGCTGAAGCGTGCTACCGGAGTGCGGGTCGGGCTGCTGGCGAAGGCTGCCCTCCCGCCTCTTGCAGCCGCGGTGGCGGCGGCCGGCGTTGCCTGGGTGGTGGCTTCCTCGTTTGCTAGCCCGCTGATTCAGCTGGTGGCAGGGCTGGCGGCCGGCGGCTCCTTGTACGTGCTCGTGACTGCTCCGCAGTTGCTCGTGGTGGCCGCGCGGGGACGGGCGACCCATCCGCGGGTGAGGAGGATCGTGCTGGCTTACCAGCGGACCGGCCGCACGCTGGGGATGCCGGTGGGGCGGTCGCCGCGGCATGCGGGACCCAGGTGGCGGCGCAGGGAGCAATTAATGCGCAACGCCCCGGCGGAGCGCCCTGGCGGAGCGCACCGCGCCCTGACCGGCGGCCAGGCCGGCCGCCGGTCAGCAGCCGGACTGTGGTGACAGGCCGATTGCAGAAGCGAACGAGCTGGCGCGGCGCTCCCAGGTATGCCTGGCCGCGAACGCCATGCAGTGGCTGGCTCTTGCGAGATCCTTGGTCCCGACGGTCCGCAAGCCGCCGCCCGGCGTAGCGGGACTATCGCCCGCCGCGATTCGGCGCACCGCGTCGACGAAGTCGGCGCTGGTGCCGGCAAGTGCCATGATGCGGTCGGCCCACCGAGCCTGTTCTCCACGAGCGAGGTCAGCGCGCAGCCACCTCGCCGCCGGTATGTCCGTGCTGACCACCGGCACGCCCGCGCCAAGATACTCGAGTGTCTTCAGCGGAAACGACGCCCGATTGAACAGCGTGTCCCGGTACGGCGTAATCCCGACATCGATGGCAGCCAGATATGAAGGCACCGCCTCGGCCGGGACCTGGCCCGCATAGTACACGTGTGACCTGTCGGCCAGTTCTTTAAATCGCTGCTCTTCCCACCGTGGATCCAGCGGGCCGACAATCAAGAGCGAGAACCCGGCGTCCGCGATCGCGGTCAGGACCGGCAGGTCGATCCGATCAGATAGCTGCCCGATCAGGCCTACAACCGGCCGCCGCAGATCTTTCGGCCCGTGCAAGGCAGCGGGCTGGCCGGCCTTGATCGGCCAGCAGCCGTTAGGGATAACCACAGGGCTGGCGCCAAAGCCTGCCCACCGCTCTGCCAGCTGCGGCGAAACCGCTGCCACCACATCCGCCCGGCCGACAACTCGGATCTCCTGCCGTCGCTGGTAGTCGGCAGACAGGCCCATAAGCTCGGCCCCGGCCACATAATCGTCGGTACCGTAGAAGACGTTTACCACGTTACCGCCCCAGTAGCCGAGGAGATCGCCGGGATAGGTTGCCACTACGGCAAACGGCTCGACGCCGAGCCGGCGCAAGGCCCACCTGGTCTGCAAACGCACAAGCGCCGCCGTCGTGACCCGGATTCCGGGCCGGCTCAATCCTGGCATTGCCTTCGGCGTCAAACGCGTGATTTGGCGAGCTACCACAGAGATATCCGGTCTGAGCGAACAATGAGTGGCGCCGCGCCGGAAAGCGGCCGTTACCGGTGAGACCGGCGGATCGACCCAAAGAATGCGGGCATGACCTGACATCGCCGTCACCATGTGCCGGTCTGTGCCGCGGATACCATCCCACGACACACCCGCCATCCAGACCAGATAACGATTCTCTGCAATCAAGGATCTCAATCCTTAGGTGGGCTGCCCGTCTCCGCGCGCTGGCCGCCTGCGGTTTACCTGCGGCCGGCCTTGCCCGCGTAATCGGCATCGGCGTTGTCGCTGCCCGGCAGGTCCGCCCCGGTGGCTACCGCGCGCAGAACGGCCGCATGCCGCGCCAGGCAGACATCCGCGCTGAAGCGGATCGCGGACTCGGCCGCAAGCCGTTCTCGATCGCGGAGGTAATCCTCCCGGTTAGCGACCAGGTGCTCCATCGCTGCCGCGAACTCATCGCGGTTGACCTGCGGCCGGTAGCGGGCAGCGCCCATGGTCTCCCAGTTCACGCGCAGCGGATCGCCGAGCGGGTTGGCCACCAGGTAACCGCGCCTCGGGTCGTCATCGATCTGCTCGCGTGCCGTACCGGCCTCGCTAAGCACCACAGGCACACCCGAACACAATGCCTCCATGGACACCAGCTGGCTGCCCTCGAAGAACGCGTCGAGGACGAAGCCGTCCGCGGCGGCCAGCAATTCGGCCGGCGCGGCCACGTGATCGCGCAGGTGGATACGGTCGCGGCAGGGCAGGCTGTCGCGCAACCGCAGCGTCTGCCGGTAGTAACGGACGTCGTCGGGTCGGCCGGCGATCACCAGGTGCGCCTCGGGGCGGTTGCGCGCAAGTTCGGCGAACGCGGATAGCAGACCATAGGAGTTTTTCTGCAGGCAGTACCGGGCGAGCGACACGAACAAGTACTCATCCGTCAGGCCGAGCCGGCTGCGGGCTGCTGCCCGGTCGCCGCCCGAACGCCGCTCGTCGTCGACTCCGTTGGGGATCACGACGATCCGGTCGAGCGGAAAGCCGGGGTTGCCGGCACGGTATTGCTGGCGCACGAGATCGCAGACCGACACTATTGCCGACAGGTTCGCGCCGCGCGCCGCTTCGGCCTGCCAGTCCGCCCCGAAGATGTCGTGCGAGCCGTGGAAGGTGTCGACATAAGGCACACCGAGCTGCCGGGCCGCGGCCAGCACCCAGGCCGGAGCGTGGTGCCCGCTGATCACGTCGGGACGCCACTGCTCGATCCAGCCGAGGACGCCGCCTTCGTCTGCCTCGCGGACCTCGATGCCCTGCGACCGAAGCATGCGCCCCAGGCGCCCCCTTGGCTCCCCGTTGGCGGCTGGGCTGGACGTGGCGTGCAGCACCGCGGTCCGGACGCCGTGGGCAGGCAACCGGCGGGCCAGAAAGGCCACCACTTCATCCAGGCCGCCGACGTCCAATGCGCAGGTCACCAGCAGGCACCGCACCGCGGGCAGGTCAGTGCCGCTCGATCCGATCGAGTCAGGGGACCGCGTGGGTGAGACCACGTCGGGTCCCGTTATGGCCGCGGTCGCCTTGACAAGGCCACTGCGCGGCGCCTCGGAGCGGGGCTGCGGCCCGATGAGCGGCCCTGACCAGTCTTCGATCATCGGCGCTCGGCGCCATCGGCCTGACCACTCGGCGACCTCGCGCAACCGCGCGCGCACAGGCGCAGGAAGCGAGCGCACGCTCCGGCGCGACGTCACCATGACACGGACGACCACTCGATGCACAGCCGCCGACCTGCCCGTTCGCATCTCACCCCTTTGGTATTGTCCGGCTGGCGCGGTTATGCGATGCGCTTGTAGATGCGGCGCAAAGCGGGATACCGCTGACCCGCCCTCCTGCGCAGCTGCTTGAACCGGTATGTATTTTGCAAGCGCAGTTGCCTCGGCAGCCCGGCGAAGCTGTAGTCAGGGAAATCCATGTTGAATGGCTGGCCGATCCAATCATCATCCTGGTCTGGCAGCGCGATAAGCGTGAACGCGGCAGCGCGATCATCGAAGATCCCGTCGATGCGCCAGCTAGATTCAAGCTTCATGTGCCGGAACAACTGTCCGACCGCCGGCACCGGGATGTCGTCCAGCAGCAGCCTGCCGCCGACCTTCAATGCCCGCGTGACATAATGCCAGTCCACGACGGGCAGCGGGAACGAGTGGGCGCCGTCGATAAGCGCCATGTCCAGGGTGCGGTCCCGGGTGAGCAGGGCGGGCAACACGTCGTCTGACATACCGGCCACGAAGTCGAGCCGGCTGTCGTCGATCCCGGCCTGCTGACAGTACTTTCTGACCCGCTCGTGTTCGGCGGGATCGCAGCTGATCGCGGTGTGGTTCGTGCCGGAGGCCGCGAACACCACGGTCGACACGCCGACGCCCACCTCCAGCGTGGTCTCGCCGGGCCGCGCGAGCCGGGCGATCGCTTCGAGCGTCTCGGGAAGCGCATCCCAGCGAGCCGCCCCGGCCAGGTGAAATGAGGGCTTGTCGATGAGCACTCGCTCAACTATGTTCAGTGCGGTCGCGGTCGTCATATCAAGGAATCCTCTGGTTTCACTGATAGGTCTGGCAAACAGAGCTGCTCGCCGCCGTCGCCTTACTTGTCCAGCCGGAGGCGCATGTATTCCACTGCCACCAGGCGGATAAAGGCGAGGTTGGTGGTCAGGTAACGCCGGCCTAGGCGGATCGGCTCCTGCCGTGCGCGGTAAAGCCACTCAAGGCCATGTCTTTGGTACCAAAGAGGCGCGCGTCGGGTCTCCCCGGCTAGGATGTCGAACGATCCCCCCACGCCATGGACCACACATACGCCGGTCTTCTCGCCCCAGTTCCTCAGGAACAGCTCCTTTTTGGGCGATGACATGGCGATAAAGAGCAGGTCCGCCCTCGCCTCGTATATGTCGGCAGCGACCAGCTCTTCCTCGTCGGCGCTGAAGTAACCATCTCGAAAGCCGGCGATAGAGATGTCCGGGTGGCGGCTCCTGACCGCTGCCAGCATTCGCTCGAGGACTTCCTGGCGCGCGCCGAGGAAATAGACTCGGTATGATCGCCTGCTAGCCACGGCGAGCAGTTCCATAAACAGGTCGATGCCGGCCACCCGCTCGGGCAATGCGGAGTCGAGTATCCGGCTTGCCCAGACGACAGACTGGCCGTCTGCCAGGATCATGTCGCAGTCGGCGACCGCCTGCCGCAACGCGGCATTCTTCTTCATCGCCACGATCTTGGCGGCGTTAACCACGCCCACAGTAAGGTATTGGCTCTGCGCTACCGCTTCGATACAGCGATCCACTGCCTGCGTCATCGTAATCGCATCGACCGGGAGCCCGAATAGGTTTTGAATCAGTCCGCTCTGATTGCTCCCCATAGCGGGCGTCTGCGAGGTTTCCCCTGCTGGCACCCGCTGCGCAGGAATATTCCTGTTATGGACCAGTTCACCCACCGGCTGGCCGTCGGCCCAGGTATGGATTGTCTCGCGTGATACGAACATATTCGTTTCCCCCGTTGCGCTCGAAGCACAGTCCGCCCTACCTGCTCCAGCTGCCAGCCTTCCCTCAGGCTGCCCGCGACCCGTTTGCGCAATTCCCCGTCGTTGTCCATATTTGCGCCCGCCCGTGGCTTCACGATTCTCGCTCGGCCCTTCATTTACGATACGCCTGGCGCCCCGCGTGCCGTGCGCTTTCTCGGGACACGGCCGATTCGTCCCGCCCGATCGACAGCCATATCTTTATTTCCCGACTCTTTTGCCAGTCTGCCGGAAATATCTTTCCTTTTCTGTCATGGCCGGCGGCCGCCTGCCCGGGCGCAGCGGGCGCTGGACCTGGAAGTTCTTGGCACCGCGAGCACGTATCCCTTCCTGTCCTGCGCCGCCCGGCGCGGCTCTCTTCTTCTCCTGCGGTGCCCGGCACGGGTCCCTTCTTGTCCTTCCGTGCCCGGCGCGGCTCCCTTCTTCTCCTTCCGTGCCCGGCGCGGGCTTCGTGGCGAGTTCCACCCGGACGGGACATGCGACCGCCCCGCCGCTTGCTGATAAGCGGGCGCTTGCTTATTATCGGATCGTGCACCAGGGACGGCTGGACCGCGAGCTCCGCAGGGCGCAGATCGTCGAGATCGCGCGCCGGCTGTTCGCGGCGAGCGGCTACCGGCCGACCACCACCCGCCAGCTGGCCCAGGCCGCCGGGGTGAGCGATGCCCTGATGTACCGCCACTTCGAGAGCAAGGACGACGTGCTGCGGGCCGTGGTCGACCAGGGCCTGGCCGGGTTTGCCGCCATGGCGGAGGTCGCGAGCGCGGGGCGGGACCGGCCGCTCGCGGAGCGCCTGACGATCCTCGGCCGGGCCTTCCTCGACACGCTGGGATCGCAGGCCGACCTGCTCGTGCTGTTCGTTTCCGAGCATCAGCTGCTTTCCGATGACGCCCGGCTGGTCGGGTTCGTCGACCGATCCGCCGCCGCGCTCGGGGCCGAGCTCGCGGCGCGGGCACGGCAGGGGGAGATACGCGGGGATCTCGACGGGTACCTGTTCGCCCGTTCCTTCATGGGCTCGCTGGTTTCGTTCGTCTTGCTGCAGAAGATGCTGGGGATGGACCGGGTTCACCCCGTCGACGGCGGGGACTACCTGGCCGCGCTCGTCGACGTCTATGTGCGGGGAGCGCAGCCATGACCACGAGGGCGGCGCTCGGGTACCTGCGCCTGGAGCTTTCCCGCACCGTGCGCGACGGCCGCTACCTGCTCCTGGCTGTCATCGCCCCAGTAGGCTTCTACCTGCTGTTTTCCGCCGTCTTCGGAGGCAAGTCGGCGGGCCAGGACACCACCTTCGGGTTGCCAGCGGCGAAGGAGATCATGGTGGCCATGGCCACCTTCGGCGCGATGTGGGCGGCGCTGTCGGCGACCGCACCGCGGCTGGCCAGGGACCGGGAGGGCGGCTGGTCGGACTACCTGGTCACCACGCCGCTGCGGGCTGCCCAGGTTCTCGCGGGGCGTATCGCCGCCGGGATGCTCGTTGCCCTTCCTGCCGTGGTCACGGTGTGCGTCGCCGCGGTGGTCGCGCACGGGGTGCACCTGGCGGCGTGGCAGTGGGGCGCCGACGTGGCCCTGCTGTGGATCGGTGTCCTGCCGTTCGTGGCCCTCGGCATCGCCATCGGCTCGCTCGCCACCAGCACCGTGGCCTACGCGGTGAGCACGGGCCTGTGGTTCGCGCTCGCCGCCCTCGGCGGTCTGTGGGTGCCGCCCGGGGTGCTCTCGCCCGGCCTGCGGCACGTCGCCGCGGCGCTGCCTTCCTACAACCAGGCCGCTCTCGGCTGGCATGTCACCAGCGGTTCGGCTCCCGCGGCCGCCAACGTCCTGGTGCTTGTGGCCTGGACAGCCGGCCTCAGCCTGCTTCCCCTCGCCGCCCGGCGCGAGTCGCTCCGGCCCCGGGCGGCACGGGAATCGTCCCCGCAAGCGGGCACGGCCGAGGCCGTCGAGCTGCGCGGCGTGGTCAAGCATTACGGCTCGGTCACCGCCGTAGGCGGGCTTGACTTGCGGGTCCCGGCCGGAGAAATCGTGGCCCTGCTCGGCCCCAACGGCGCGGGGAAGACCACGACGATGTCGATCCTGCTCGGCCTGCGCCAGGCCGACAGCGGCCGGGCCCGGCTGTTCGGGTCTTCTCCGCGCCGGGCCGCGGCGCACGGACAGGTCGGCGCCATGCTCCAGGACAGCGAGCTGATGGCCGGCGTGGGCGTAGGCGAGCTGCTCCGCTTTATCCGCGCGCTCTACCCGGCACCGCTGGATCTTGCCGCCGTGACCGGCACCGCCGGTCTGGGCGATCTCCTCCGCCGCCGGACCGACCGCCTGTCGGGAGGCCAGGCCCAGCGGGTCCGCTTCGCCCTCGCCACAGCCGGGAACCCCGCGCTGCTCGTCCTCGACGAGCCCACCGCCGCCCTGGACGTCCAGGTCCGCCGCGACCTGTGGAACGCGCTCGAAGACCACGCCGCCCGGCATCACACCACGGTGCTCTTCTCCACCCATTACCTCGAGGAGGCCGATGAGCACGCCGGCCGGGTCGTGCTTATCGGCGCCGGTCACGTCATCGCCGACGGAACGCCCGGCGAGGTGAAAACCGCCGCCGGAGCCGGCCGCGTCGTCCGCTTCCGGCTCCTCGACGGCGACCCCGGGCAGTTCGCGGGCACCCGCGGCGTCACCGCCGTGCACGCCGACGGGCAATGGGTGACCCTCCACAGCACCGACGCCGACGCCACCGTCTGGGCGCTCTACCACCACCGCCACGCCATCGCCGGCATCGTCGTGACCGAGGCCAGCCTCGAAGAGGCCTTCCTCAGCCTCGTCGCCCGGCCGCAGGCAGCGCCCGCCTGACCCCCCTCCCGTAGATCACAACCCCGGGATTGCGGTGCCGGGCACGCCGTGACGCCTGCCAGCCGGTATCGGTATTCGCCCGGGCGCCGGCCATAAGGCCCCTGGCCACGAGCCCCTGGCCACGAGCCCCTGGCCACGAGGCGCGGCCGCGGGATTAAAGCTGCCGCACGGCGCACGGCGCCCTGGTGCCCGGGCCGAAGGTCCCTAGCGGGAAAGGAAACCAGGGTCAAAGGAATCGGGCCGAAATAACCAGGCCCAAAGGACAGGTAAAACGTCCTCCCGTAGACAGGCAATTCTCCTCTGAGAGACGGCCGGGAAATTGCCGAGAGTAGTCATGACAGCGCAACACGCTAACGAAAGAAGGAAATGTCATGGCTATCAATCGAGACGCTGCTACCCGCACCTCTATCCGCATCGGCCGGGAGCGGTCCGCCGCTCCGGGCGCCGGCTCCAGCAGGCGGGCGCGCCGCCTGGGCCTGATTTCCGGCGCGGCCGTCCTCACCGCGGCACTCGCCGCGGTGGCTGCCCTCCCAGGCAGCGGCGCTTCGGGCCGGGCGGACGCCGCGGTGCTCACCAACTGCGCGGCCAAGCCCAGCGCGTGCGGTTACCCGGACGCGACCAACACCGGCGTTCAAAGCGGGGTGACCCTGAAGACGGTCCCGAGCCAGGTGTCAAGCGGGCCGGGCTGGTCCTACAACGCCGCGGGCGGCGACGTGGTGGTGACCGGGAACGGAGCGGTACTCAGCGACCTCTACATTCCCTACAACCTCGTGATCGAGGCGTCCAACGTGACGGTCGATAACGTCCAGGTCGTGGTCAGCGGTAATTTCGCTGTCACTCTCGCGCACACCACGAACGTCACGATCGAGAATTCAACTATCAGTGGCCAGAACTCCACGACGGGCCGCGTCGGCTACGCGATCGATGACGTCTACGGCGACTCGACGGGGATGGTGATCAGTGACGACAACATCTCCTACTTCAAGACCGCCATACAGATGAACACCGGGCTGATCGAAGGCAACTACATCCACGACCCCGGCTACATCTCCGGAGATCACACCAACGGCATCTTCGACAACGGGGGCACGGAGCCGATGACGATCGAGAACAACACGATCTTCAACAGCCTGACCCAGACCGACGCCATCAGCCTCGACTCGGAGACTTCCGGCTCTCCGGTGGCGAACAAGACGATCGAGAACAACTTCCTCGCGGGCGGTGGCTACCCCATCTACGGCGGTACCACCCTGGGCAACACCATCTCGAACATCGTCATCGAGGGCAACAGGTTCGGCCAGCAGTACTTCTCGCTGGGCGGCGAGTACGGCCCCGCAGCTTACTTCGCCACCACCGGCACCGGCAACGTCTGGTCGGGCAACTTCTGGGACACGACCGGGCAGGCCATTCTCAACCCGTAACCCTCAGTCCGCCACCGTGCGGCATCCCGGCGACGCCGGCTCGCAGACAGCGGGCCGGCGTCGCCGGGTTTACGGGCGTAAGCGGCGTCCGCTCGCCAGCCGTCTCCCCGATACCGCCTACTCCGACCAATACCCTTGGTAGCGTTCCCATGACACATTGCAGTCGGCTTCATTCCGGTTGCCTGGCGGCGGACGTGCGGCCCTCCCCGGCAAGCGGAACCGGTCGTGAGTAGAAACGAGGTCCTGTTGAAGGCACGCATGCTTGCTCTCGGGATATCCCTGGGCCTGATCGTCTGTGGTGGCACCGCGTCGGCCCTGGTCCTGCGCCTCGGCATGACCTCGGCGCGCACAACGCTGCCGGCCGACGCGGGCCCGTCGTCCGAGATCGGGCCGAGCGAGATCGGGCCAACCGCCACCGGGCCATCCGAGATCGGCCCGACCGAGGCCGGGCCGCTCCCGAGCGACTGCATAACGGCTCCCAGCGCGTGCGGTTTCCCCGATGGGACCAACACGGGCGTGCCGAGCGGGATGGCCCTGCGGTCGGTCCCTGGACAGGTATCCAGCGGGCCGGGCTGGTACTACAACCCCGGCGGTAACGACGTGATCGTGAACGTGAGCGGGACGGTCCTCAGCGGCCTCTACATTCCCTGCAACCTGGTCATCGACGCCTCCGACGTGACGGTGCAGGATGTACGGGTCGTGACCGGCGGATATTTCGGCATCAGCCTCACGCATACCGCGGGTGTCACGATCGAGGACTCCACCATCAGCGGCCAGAACTCAGGTGCCGGTCGCGTCAGCTACGCGATCGACGACGTCTACGGCGACTCAACCGGGATCGTCGTCAAGAACAACAATATCTCGCTATTCAAGACAGGCGTGCAGGTATCGACCGGGCTGATAGCCGGCAACTACATTCACGACCCGGGGTACGTTCAAGGAGATCACACCAATGGGATATTTGCGGACGGGACAACGCAGCCGCTGACGATCTACGGTAATACGATCCTTAACGATCTCGGGCAGACCGACGACATCAGCCTCGACGCATCGAGTTCTGGGCAGGACGTAGCCAACAAGTTCGTGGTGGATAACCTGCTCGCGGGCGGCGCCTACTGCATCTACGGCGGCGGCGCCCGTAATGACCGCACATCGAACATCGTCATCGAGGATAACGAGTTCGCGCGGCTCTACTACCCGGAAGGCGGCCAGTACGGCCCGGCCGCGTATGTCAACCTCCAGCAGGCCGGGAACGTCTGGTCGGACAACGTCTGGTCGGGGACCGGCGACCTGGCCGCGGCCGGCTAGCGCCGTGTCGTCAGCACTCCGCGGGCCGCAGGCCATCCTGCCCGACATCGCGGTCGTGATCGTCACCTACAACAGCGCCCACGTCATCGGCGATCTTCTTGACTCCCTGCCGAAGGCTCTCGATGGCCTCACCGCGGACGTCGTCGTGGTCGACAACGGGTCGGCAGACGGGACCGCCGAGCGAGTGACGGCGATGGGGGGATGCCGTGTGGTGCGCTCGGCCAACGTCGGTTATGCCGGCGGCATCAACCGCGGCGTCCGCGAGGCGGCTCAGGCGCGGGCCATCCTGGTGCTGAACCCGGACGTGCGGCTGCACCCAGGGTCGCTCCCCCCGCTCCTCGCCGCACTGCGGGAACCCGGGGTGGGCATAGCGGCCCCGCGGGTGCTCACCGAACGAGGGGAGCTGCACTTGTCGCTGCGGCGCGAACCCACCCTGCCGCGGGCACTGGGCCTTACCAAAACGCGGCTGCCCGTCTTCTCCGAGTACGTCTACGGCCCTTCCGCGTACGCCCGGCCGTGCACGGTCGACTGGGCGCTCGGCGCCGCCTTGCTCATGTCGCGGGACTGCTATGAGGCCCTGGGCGGCTGGGATGAGACCTACTTCCTCTACTCCGAGGAGACAGACCTGGCGCTGCGGGCACGGGACGCCGGCCTGCTCACCCGGTACGAACCCCGGTCGGTGGCGGTCCACATCGGCGGGCAGTCGGGCCGCAGCCACCGCACCCACGCCATGCAGATCGTCAACCGGGTGCGGCTGTACCGGCGCCGTCATGGCGCGCTCGCGTCTTGGGCCTACTACTGGCTCGTCGTTGCCAACCAGATGTCCAGGGTGCCGCGCGGGCGCCGTGAGTCCTGGCATGCCGTTGTGGCGCTGCTAATGCCGCAGCGGCGCCCGGCCGAGCTGGGCTGCTCGGGCGGGCGCATGCCACGGTAATAACGTCGGACTAATAACGCGGGCCACCTGGATTATCGGATCCTGATGTAGAGATGTCATAGCTGCCGTAGTGTGGCCGACCGGAATTACACGGACCACAGGGCAAGGCGCGGGGGCGGTAACAATGGCTTGGCACGGAATTGGCAGGAATGGCCGGATAAGCTCCGGTGACCGAATAGGCAAAAATGCCGGGCATGCGCCCGCTAGCCGTTGTGGCCTGACATGACGGGGTATGGCATGAGCCCGGCCGACCTGCTACCCGGCCATGACGCCAGGATCGGCCGCCAGCCGTGGCGGGTCGATGCGGTCACGCTGCTGAGCTGCTACGCGATCCTGCTGATGGTCATACCCTCGTCCCTGGTCGTCGGATCGTTCGGGGCGGCGGGCGCCCCGGCCGCCCTGCTGGCGGTCGCCATACTGTGCTGGTACCTGGTAGCCCGTCAGCACCCCGGCCTCGGCGTGGACCAAGGCAGACAGCCGGTCCGGGTCGCCGCCACGATCTTCGCCTGCGTGGTCGTGGCGGCGTACGTATCCGCCAGCCGGCATGCCGTGCCCGCCGCTCAGCAAAGCGGCGCCGACCGTGGCCTCATCGTGCTGGCGGGATGGGTCGGCGTGCTGGCACTTGCGGCGGACGGGATCGACCGGACCGACCGGCTGAGGACCCTCCTCGGCCGGATTGTCATCCTCGCCACGGCCATGGCCACGCTGGGCGTGATCGAGTTCTGTACCGGCGTGGATCTCACTAAGTACATCGTGATCCCCGGTCTGTCCGTGCATCAGCAGGTGACGGATCTCATCAGCCGCAATGGCCTGCCCCGGGTGACGGCGACGGCCAGCCAGCCGCTGGAGTTCTCCGCGGTGCTGGCGATGAGCCTGCCGATCGCCCTCCATCGGGCCCGCTTCGCGTCGGCGGCGGTGCGGGTCCGCCGCTGGCTGCAGGTCGCGCTCATCGCGGTGGTGATGCCGATGACCGGATCACGCTCCGCCTTCTTCGGCCTCGCGGTGATCTGCGTGGTGCTCTTCCCTACCTGGCACAAGCGCGACCGGCGCCGCGCCTACGCGGCGGGGCTCGCCGCACCGGCCCTTGCCTGGCTGGTCAAGCCGAGCCTGGTGAGCAGCTTCACCGCGCTGTTCGGCCAGCTCGGGACCGACCAGAGCAGCCTGTCTCGTGCCGACGCGTACTCCGAGGCGGTGCCGTATATCACCGCACACCCGTGGCTCGGCCAGGGATTCCAGACGTTCTTTCCGCAGACCTATTTCTTCGTCGACAACCAGTACCTCACCTCGCTGATCGAGACCGGAATCCTCGGGCTCCTGGCCCTGATCGCGTGCTTCGCGACGGGCTGGTTCACCGCTCGGAGCGTGCGAGCCATGGCGGCCGATGCCCAGAGCCGTGACCTGGGGCAATGCCTGGCCGCATCGATCGCGGTAGCCGCCGTGTGCTTCGCCTCGTTCGACGCGCTGACCTTCTCCATCGCGGCCGGCCTGTTCTTCCTGCTGCTCGGCTGCGTGGGGGCGGCATGGCGGCTGGGACGCGCCCGGCAGTGAGCCGGAAACTAGGCCGAGAACGCACCGGGGTCCGGCAGATCAACGAACGGCGGTGGCCCCGAGGCCCGGCCTACTGGTCACCACGTCCCGTGGACTCCCGAGGGAAGGCCAGTTCCGGATGGATGGCCGGCTCGTCCGGGAACGCCGACCGATGCGGGAACGCCGAGATGTCGAGGAGCGCCCAGTCCTGGGAGAGCGCCGACCGATGCTTGAGCTGCCGCCGGGTGGCCAGCCCGTCCACGACGATCGGTGTCCCGAGGCAGATCACGAGCAACAGCACGCCGACGACAACCAGCGGGCGCGCCGCCTGGCTGATGCTGAGCGCGGCCTGTGGCGTGAAGGAGAGCATCTCGGCGTGCACCTGGTCGCTCGCCGCCACGCCCTGCTGAAGCTGGGTGAGTTGGGCGCCGACCTGCGCGGTCACCGCCTGCAGCGTCTGCTGTACCCCGGCCGCGTTCGTGCCCGTGACCGTGACTACCAGGACCGATCCGGTCGTTGAGGTGGTATAGGACGGGAGCGCGACGGTGTAGGAGGCGGTGAATCCCCGGGCGGCCAATTGCCCGATGACTTGCGGTGCCATCATTTCCCTGCTGACGGCGTCGGCGGTCAGGGTCAGCGAGGCGCTGAAGCTCAGGAACGGGTTGCCGCCGTTCTGCGCGGACGCGGCGGGTGGTGCCAGCAGGACCACGGAGGAAGTCGACTGGTAGTGACGCGGCAACTCTGCCGCTGCCCCGGCGGCGCCGACCATCGCCAGAATGAGCAGTACAGCGGTCAAGATCCATCGCGCACGCCAGATACGGGCTGCTTGCCTGAGGTCCATCAATCCCCGCCTAAATACTCGGATATAAGGCTTTTCAGGTTGGCGGTACCGCACGTTTCCCCGGCAAAACAGGCCATAAGGGATTGCCTGTATGAGGGGTTCCCGCCATTCTTCTATGCTGAGTTTACGGACGATGAACTGCCCGTGCTCCGCCTTGGTTCACTATAGTTGTGGTTCGTGCAGTGGAGCCGTTCGCGGGAGTCCGCGGCCGTCGCGCGGGCAGCGGAAATCAGGAGGATGCACATGGCGGTGGCGCGATGAATCCTCCGGGGAAGGCAAGGAAAAGGCTTCGCCTGGCCCTGGTGGCGGGAATCCTCCTCCTCGCGGCCGGGGCGGGGTACGATATCAAGACCAGTCCGCCTATATACCTTGAGAGCGCAACGGTAGAATTGTCCCTACCTAAGGCGCAAAACACTCCAAACGCTTATTATATTTACGCATCGTCGCTCATCACCAGCGGCGAGGTGATGGTCCAGACCTTGATGAGCCCGGCGGCGCAGCGCCGGATCGCCGCGGCCGGTCGCGGCGCCACCGTGAACTTCGCGCTGGTGAACCTCTACAACGAGGAATACCCCGAATACGGTGTCCCGCTTGCCACGCTGACGGCGACCTCGCCGGTCGCGGGCGATGCCCACCGCGCGTTCGCGGCCGCGACGCGGATGATCGGCGTGCTCCTGGCGGCACAGCAGCGGCACCTGGGCGTCGCGCCCAGCGACCGCATCACGGCGCAAATCCTCGGGGATACCGGGCCCCTCATCCAGACCGGCTCGCGCCCGCGCGTGTTCGGCGGCCTGGCCGTCCTCACGGCGATAACCCTCGGCCTGGCCTGGAACGGAGCAGCGCGCTGGGGCGGGCCGGGCCGTTATTCCGCGACCCCAGGCACCGTCAGGTCAGGCGACGGCACTGGCGGTTTCGGCGCGCAACTCGCGTAGCGCGCCGTCGACCCGCAGCAGTTCGTCCAGCATCGCGGTCGCGGCCTGCTCCAGTACGTCGTTGGCGTGGAACCGGCCCTCGCGGATGAACTGGGCGTGGAACGGGATGTTCACGCTCTCGAAGACCGGGACCATCTTCAGCGTGGTGATGACCTGCTTGAGCTGCTGTACCGCGCGGGTGCCCGCGGCGATGCCGCCGTAGGAGACGAACCCGGCCGCCTTGTCCTTCCACTCCTGGTGCAGGTAGTCGATCGCGTTCTTGATCGTCGCCGGATACCCGTAGTTGTACTCCGGGGTGACAAACACGATCGCGTCGGCACGGTCGATCATGGCGCTCCAGTCGCGGGTGTGCTGGCTGGTGTACTGGCGCAGCCGCGGGTGGTTCGGCTCCTCCATCAGCGGCAGCCGGATCTCGGCGAGGTCGGCGACCTCGACGTCGAACTCGCCGTGCGACCGGGCGCGGTCGATGAACCACTCGGCGATCGGCTGCCCGGCGCGGCCGGGACGGATCGAGCCGACGATGACGGTAAGGATCGGCATGGCCGGTATGACTCCTGTCCTGCCCGCGGCTGCGGGCGCTTACAGCGATGGATGGGTGGCGGGCAGGCTGCCGCCGTCCGGCGGGGCGTACTGCGCCGCCGGGTGGCTGGCCTCGTCGCCGCCGGGCGGGACCGGGATCCACCTGTGGGACCAGGCGATGACGGCGTCCAGCACCGGCGCGGCGTCGCGGCCCATCTCGGTGAGGTGGTATTCCACGTGTACCGGCGAGGCCGGGATGACCTCGCGCTCGATGAGCCCGGCGTCCTCCAGATCGCGCAGCCTGCGGGTCAGCATCACGTCGCTGACGCCGGGGATCGCCGCCCGAATGTCGGCGAAGCGGTGCGATCCGGTGAACAGCGCGCGCAAGATCGCGCCCGACCAGCGAGCGCCGAGGAGCTCGATCGCCGCGTGGAACCGGGCACAGACCGGATGAACCTCGCTCATGCCTGCCCCAACAAGGACGAGCCGCTAAGTATTTCGTGGTCGCTAAGGAATATTTAGCATACGTGACCTGGTTGGAAAACGCCCGGTCTGCCTGACCAGGCTTGCCACCGACCTGTGGCCGCGCACCGCACGGCTGGAAGCCGACGGCGACATCTCGGTCGGCGGCCTGCGGCTGAGCGCGCTGGCCGCGCGCTACGGCACTCCAGTGCGTCAGGATCGACCCGCGCCCGGCGGCACGGGCGGCTGCCAGGGTGCCACGCCGCACGCGGGTGCTGGCCATCGCAACACGCCACGCGGTGATGGTGTTAGGCGCACGTTTGAACCATTGGCCCCAAATGCCCGGATGCGGTTAACCTGGCCAGAGGGTGCTGCCGGCAATGAGGACTTGGGGTGGGGCTGGTGCCGACACGGGTAGTCAGATGCGCTTGCTGCTGATCGGCGCGCCGGGCGCCGGCAAGGGGACACAGGCCGAGCGCCTGGCCGAGCGGTTCGGCATTGCCCATATCTCCAGCGGGGACCTGCTGCGCCGGCACGTCAGGGACGGCACCTCGATCGGCCACATGATCCAGTCCTACCTCGACCGCGGCGACCTGGTCCCCGACGGTGTCGTCATGGACATGCTGCGCAAGCCCGTGGTGGCGGCGGCCCAGGCGGGCGGGTACGTGCTTGACGGGTTCCCGCGCACCGTCGAGCAGGCCAGGGCCGCCTTCCAGACGGCTCACGAGCTCGGCGTGGAGGTACAGGTCGCGGTGCACCTCGACGTCACGCGCGCCGAACTCGTCCGCCGGCTGCTCGCCCGGCGCCGCGGCGCGGAGGACACCGAGGCCGTCATCGAGCGGCGGCTGCAGGTATACCTGGACAAGACCGTCCCGCTGCTGGCGTACTACGCGGACCGGGAGTGGATCTTCACCGTCGACGGCGCCCAGCCGCCCGACGCCGTGCACGCGGACATCGTCGCCCGGCTGCGGGGCCGCCCTGCCCTCGAGGGCTGGCGGGCCGATCCGGTTGCCTGAGACGCGCACCACCGCCCGTTCTGCTAAAAAAGATTTTTCCGAACGAACGGTGGTTTGCGGTCCAGCTTCCGCGGCTCGCTAATCGTGGCTTCGCGGCGGACGCTCCGACAACCGGTTATCCGGCTCGTCCTGGTCTTCTGAGATGACGGTGACGCCGGCGCCGCCGAGCACGCCGGGGACGTCGGCATCCGTCCCGGGCTCCGCGGGCCCCTCGAGCTGGTAGCCCCCCGGCAGGTCGGTCGGCCGGAGCATGTTGCGGATGAGTTCCTGGCGCAGCGCCTCACCGCGCGGATCACTGGTCTTGCCGCCCTGCTCGTCGCTCATCGCGATCACCCTCCTGTCCTCACTGCCCGCTGACCGCCTTCATCCTGGGTCATCCGCGCCGCCGTGTTCGGCACCGACGGGCCGAGCATGACGACGACCAGTGGCCAGAATAGCCAGCCCGGCCACCTGGCGCGCTCGACGGCCTGCCAGGTCTGCTCGGCGAGCGCGGCCAGGCGGAACGCGCGGTGCCGACGGCGGGCGGGTGATCAGCGGGCCGGGGAATCGATCCGGCCGGCGATGCGGTCGGCGTCCTGGCCCAGCCGGCGCAGCCGTTCCGGTGACAGGTTGTCGATGACCAGCTGGCGGACGTACGCCACGTGGCCGGGCGCCGCGGACTCCAGCTTGGCCAGGCCGGCCGGCAGCAGGATCGCGTTAGTGAAGCGGCCGTCGGCGGGGTCGGCCTCGCGACGGACGAAACCCCGGTCCTCCAGCCGTTTCACCAGGTGAGAGAGCCGTGACAGCGACGAGCTCGCGCTTTCGGCCAGGTCGCTCATCCGCAGCGTCCTGGCCGGCGCCTCGGACAGCATCGCCATCGTCATGTACTCGATCATGCTCAGCCCGGCGTCGCGCTGCAGCTGGGCGTCGATGGCCCAGGGCAGCCGGGTGATCAGTCGGACGACCGACAGCCACGATGCCAGCTGGCCCGGCGTGAGCCATATCCCGGCCTGCTCGCCGGCCGGCGGCTCCTCGGCGGCGGTCATGGCAGGAGATTATCAGTTGAACGATCAACTTGACACCGGGCGCGTGCTGGCCAGGCTACGGGGATTCCCCGTTGTCCTCGCGGCCGGCCAGACCGGGCAGCGTCAGCTCGGTTGTCACGGTGGCCGGCCGGCCGGGCAGGATCACGGCCGAGCCCGTCGCGACCGCCACCTTCTTGCCGTCGGCGTCGAACACGTCCGAGGTGCCGATCACCATGCTCCGGCCCCGGTGTATCACCGTTCCCTGCGCCACGAGATCGCGCCCGTCGGGTGACACCGGGCGCAGGAAGTACACCTTGAGGTCGACGGGACCGAACGCGGTACCGGCCGGGAGGGTCGTCTGCACCGTGCCGTCGATGGCCGTGCCCGCCAGCATGGCGATGGCGCCGCCGTAGAGCCTTCCCTGGACGGGCGCGCACAGCCACTCGCTGGCGGGCATCCGCCACGTGGTCGCGCCCGGCTGCGCAGCGACGGGAACGATCCCGCACAGATGCGCCATGGGCGGCGCCGGCAGGTCCCCGGCGATGAGGGACTGCAGGACGCCGAGGCCGTCGGTGCCGTCCCAGATCTCCTGCGACAGCACCTCGCCTGCCGCGGGACGTTGGTACGGATGCGGTGACGGCCAGTCCGGCTCCCGGATATGGGGCGGGTTCTTCAGCGCCTGCTCGACAGCCTCCCACGGCACCTGCAACCGCGGCAGGATCGCGCACCGGGTGCTCGTCACCGCGACCAGGCGGCCGGCTTCGTCGGTGACCTCGACCAGGGACACGCCGGTGGTCTTGCCGGCGTGGATCAGCCGGCCCCTGGCCGTCAGCGTCCCGCTCTGCGGCACGACGGTGCGCAGGAACCTGAGCGAGACCTCTGCGGTCGTGAACGGGGTCGCAGGCGCCAAGGCGGTCTGGACCGCGCACCCCAAGGGCGCGTCCACCAGGATCCCGAGGGTGGCGCCGGATACGACTCCCTGGGGAAACAGCAGCCAGTCGGTCACCGGCATGGTGAACGTGACGCCGCCGGGTTCGACGGCGGCGAGCTCGAGCCCGAACAGGTAGCGAATCGGAGGGCCGAGACCGCCGTCGAGCATGCCGCGGAGCAGCTCGAGTCCGGACAGGGTCACGAACTGTCCAGGATCGGTGTAGTACCCGCGCACCGGTTCCTCCCAGATAGGCGTCTGGGCGGATCGGCCGGGCTTGCTGGGATTCATGCGCTGCACCTGGCGGGTAGCGGAGGACGGGTCATGTGCTGCAGCCTCATTATCCAGAACGGGCGACCGGCGCACCGACCATCCAGGTCGGGTGATGGTCGCCGGTCAGCGGCGAGCAGGCGATGTCGGCGGTGTCGGCGGTGTCGGCGGTGTCGGCGGTGCCCCGGCGGGTTCGAAGGCGGCGGAGAACAGGTAGCTGGTGGCGAGGCTGCGGTAGGGCCGCCATCTCTCGGCGATGGCCAGCACCTCCTGCTGCGCGGGGAGATGGTCAAGCCGATAGGCGGCCTGGATGGCCTTACGGAGCGCAAGGTCGCCGGGCAGGACGACGTCCTCCCGGCCGAGCGCGACGAGCATGGCGCCCTGCACCGTCCACGGGCCGATCCCGGGAATCGCGGTCAGTTCGGCGATGAGCTCGTCGTCGGGCAGGCTGCTCAGGACGCCCTGGTCCAGCCTGCCGTCCGACAGCCGCTCGGCGAGGTCACGGAGGGTGGCGATCTTCCGCCAGGACAGTCCCGCCTCGCGGATCTTGCCGGGATCCATGCTCAGCAGCTCGGCTGGGCTGGGCAGGTGGCCGCCGAACAGGGTCTGGATCCGGTCCAGGATCGTGCGGGTCGCCCTGACGGACAGCTGCTGACCGGTGACCTGGAACAACAGGGCGCCGAACAGGTCCATCGCCGGCAGCCGCGAGACCCGCCACTGCTGGGGATCGAAGGCAGGGCGATCGTCGATGATCCTGGCCAGCACGGGATCGGCGTCGCGCAAGTGAGAACGTGCCTGCCGCAGCCACTCGACACGGCTGGGATCATCGGTCACCGAGTCGGCTCCCTCCTCCGCCTGGGGCTCTCGTAGCAGATGGGCGCTGCCTCGAAGCTAGTCGCCCTCGCGGTGAAC
>JASHTQ010000063.1 GCA_030040475.1 Streptosporangiaceae bacterium | reverse complement strand
GCGACCAGCAGCCGGGTGCCGGCCAGGCAGACCTGCCCGGCGTTGTCGTACTGGCCGACCGCGTGCCCGACCGCCAGGTCCAGGTCGGCGTCTTCGAACACGATCAGCGGCGACTTGCCGCCGAGCTCGAGGGAGGCCGGGGTCAGCCGGGCGCCGGCGGCCGCGGCGACCTGGCGGCCGGTCGCGACCGAGCCGGTGAAGCAGACCCGGGCCAGGTCCGGGTGCGCGGCCAGCGGCGCGCCCGCCTCGCGGCCCAGGCCCTGCACCACGTTGAAGACGCCGTCCGGCAGCCCGGCCTCGCGGGTGATGTCGGCGAGCAGGCTGGCGGTCAGCGGCGCCCACTCAGGCGGCTTGGCGACCACCGTGTTCCCGGCCGCGAGCGCCGGGGCGATCCGCCAGGTCGCGAGCATCAGCGGGGCGTTCCACGGCGTGATGACCGCCGTGACGCCCGACGGCGCCCACGACACCTGCTCGCGGTGGCCGTTGATCTCGAGCTGGCCGGCATCGAGCTTGCCGAGCCAGTCGGCGAAGAAACGGAAGTTCTGCGCGGCCCGCGGCATCACGCTGCGCAGGTGCGAGCGGAGCAGCGCGCCGTTGTCCGCGGTCTCGACCGCGGCGAGGTCCTCGGTGCGCGAGACGATCCCGTCGGCGATCGCGTGCAGGACCGCCGCGCGCTCGCCCGGCGGCGTGGCCGCCCACGAGGGGAAGGCGTGCCGGGCCGCCGACACCGCCGCCTCGACCTCGGCGCCGCCGCCGCGGGCGATCTCGGCGATGGGCTGCTCGTCGATGGGGGACAGGTCGGTGAACGCGGCCGCCGAGGCGATCCGCTGGCCGCCGATCCAGTGCCTGGTGTCGACGTCCACCCCGGCGACGATCGCGGTGCTCATGACGTAACACCCGGATCGTTCGGAGTAAAAAGGACCGGCGTGCCGCGCTGCGCGAGCACCTTGCCGCCGTCCCAGCTGACGCCGACCTGCTGGTAGTAGCCGGCGATGATCTCGCGGACCTGCAGGCGCGCCAGCTCCTCGGCGGGCGACTCGAACAGCTCGAGGGTCGCGTCGCCGCGCCAGGCCGGGCCGCCCTCGAAGCTGGCGCTGCGGGAGCGGATCAGCTCGTCGAGGGCGTCCGGCGCGCCCTTCTCGATCGAGGGCACCCAGCGGTGATGCGCCATCGGGTGCGCGTTGACGAAGCCGGCCGCGGGCACCTGCTCGCGCAGCGTCACCACCGCCTGGGCGAGCCGGCGGTCGGCGGCGGCCAGGGTGCCGGCGAACACCCCGCCGGGCGCGATCCGCGGCGCGGCGCGACCGAACGCGTGCGGCCTGGTCTGGTGGATCGACCCGAGCTTCTTCGGGTAACCCTGGTGCAGCCCGCGGGCCAGCGCGAAGTCGGTGTCGACCCAGATGTAGACGCAGCGCGAGTACACCTCGCCGGCGAAGGCGCACCGCACCACGGCGAAGCACTCGCGGTACTGGGCGCGGACCGGGTCGAGGAGCTCGGCGCCGTCGGCGCCGCAGGACTGCCAGTCGGCCCAGATCAGCGCCACCGCGCCGGGGTCGTCGGGGGCCGGGCGCAGCGGCGGCGGGAGCAGTTCGGCGACCCGCGCGGGGTCGGTGCGGTACTCGACGGTGAGCAGGTCGCCGGAGTAGTACCACGGCGGCGGGGGCAGCAGCGAGGACCGGCCGGTCGCGGTGCGTGGGTAGAAGAACCCGGTTACGTCAGGCATGAGGGCCCCGGATCGTTTGTATCCATACGAGTTGCGATGCTAGCATGTCGCCGTGCCGAACCCGGAAGACGCCGGATGGGACGCCGCCGTGGGCGAGCGGCTGCGCGCCGAAGGCGTCGACGTGGTACGGGTGTCGTTCCCCGATCTGATCGGCGTGGACCGCGGCCGCGACGTGCTGCTCGACGTGCTGCCCGCCGCGCTCGAGCACGGCCTGGCGTTCTGCCGCGCGGTCTACCACACCTCGCCGATGGGGGACGTGGTGCCGGTGCAGGGCGGCCTCGAGCAGGGGCTGCCGGACATCACGGTGCGGCCGGACCTGTCCACGCTCACCTCGCTGCCGTGGGAGCCGAACGCGGCCTGGTGCCTGGGCGACGCCTACACCGCCGACGGCGCGCCCGCCCCGGAGGCGCCGCGGACAGTCACCAGGCGGGTCGCCAGCCGCCTCGAGGGCCTCGGCTACTGGCTGACCTGCGGTCCCGAGCTCGAGTTCTACCTGTGCCAGCAGGGTCCCGACGGCGCCTGGCACCGCTACGCGGACGACCCAGGCAACGTCTACATCGTCGGGCACAAGGGCGACCCGCAGGGGCTGCTGCTGCACATGCTGCGCCAGTTGCGCGACGCCGGCCTCAAGGTGACCGCGGCGAACCACGAGTTCTCGCCCGGCCAGTTCGAGATCAACCTCGGGCATTCCGGCATGCTGGACGCGGCCGACCGTGCGTTCCGGCTCAAGTCGGCGGTGCAGGAGATCGCGCGGCACCGCGACCTGATGGCCACGTTCATGGCCAAGCCGTTCAACGACGAGGGCGGGTCCGGGTTCCACGTGCACGTCTCGGTGGAGGGCGAGTCCGGGCAGAACGTGTTCGGCGACGAGTCGGGCGCCGACGGCCTGTCGAGCATCGGGCGGCACGCGATCGGCGGGGTGCTCGCGCACGCGCCCGCGCTGAGCGCGCTGCTCAACCCGACGATCAACTCCTACAAGCGGTTCGGCCCGGACACGCTGGCGCCCTGGCTGATCGACTGGGGCCTGGACAACCGCAGCGCGATGGTGCGGGTGCCGCCGGAGCGCGGTCCTGGGGCGCGGATGGAGGTCCGCCTCGGCGACGCCACCGCGAACCCGTACCTTGCGCTGGCCGCCGTCGGCGCGGCCGTCTGCCTCGGCATCGAGGACAAGGCCGAGCCCCCGGCCAAGCTTGAGGGGTACGGGTACGACCCGGAGCGTTCGGCGATCCTGCCGATGCGGCTGCCCGCGGCGCTCGATGCCCTGGAGGCCGACGAGGCGCTCGCCGACGTGCTCGGCGACTACTTCGTGACCTCGTTCGTCGCCTACAAGCGCAACGAGATCGAGCGTTTCGAGCGCTTCGTCACCGACTGGGAATACCGCGAGTACGCCTATCACCTGTGAGCCCGGGCAGGCCGGCGTCCAGCCGCTTGGCGAGGGTGCGCAGGCCGCGGTAGGCGGCGGTGCGGACGGCGCCGGATCGCTTGCCGAGGACCTCGGCCGCGGTGGCGGTGTCGAGGCCGAGGACGGCGCGGAGCAGGACGGCCTCGGCCTGGTCGGCGGGCAGGCTGTTGATGAGGGCGAGGGCGGCGGTGGTGGACAGGGCCTCCAGGGCGCCCTCGGCGGTGTCGTCGGAGGCGGGCCTGGTGGCGAGGTCCTCGTGCGGGACGGGCAGCGCGGGCGGCTTGCGGGCCTGGTGGCGGAGGTGGTCCAGCGCGCGGTGCCTGGCGATGGTGGCGATCCAGCCGCGGAAGTGGTCGTAGTCGCCGGTGAAGGCGGCCAGGTCGCGGGTGACCTGGAGCCAGGTTTCCGACGCGACGTCCTCGGCGTCGTCGCCGACCAGCGCGTGCAGGTAGCGCAGCAGGCGGGGCTGGGCGTCGCGGTACACGGCGCGGAACGCCGCCGAGTCACCGCGCTGGGCCGCCGTGACGGCACCGCCCAATCCAGCGTCCAGCCCCGCCTCATCCGGATCCGTCCCGTCCGGATCCGCCTGAATCCCCCGAATAGAACAATCAGCTGACGTGTCGACCGATCGTCCCATCGGCCTACAGCCTCATCAGGCCATCACGGACTCGGCGCAGGATCTCGGGGGCGACAGCCGGCCTGGCCCGGCTGACCGCGGGAGCCGCCCCTCCCCGTCCCGGCAGCGGGGGGACGGGCTGGCCGTGGCGCGGCCGCGGCTGCTCGGGCCGTGGCCGATCGGACCGGGTCTTATCGGACCGGGTCTTATCGGGCCGTGCCTTGTCGGCCGGGGCGGCGGGGCGGGCGGGCGAGCCAGGGATACCGCCAGAGTCTGGGGTCCGGCATGTCGTCATACCTAGCTCAGCGCCACGGTGGCCCATTTTGTCGCTCTCGTCGCGAGAAATGTTTGATTCTCCTGGTCCCGGCGCCACCGCTACGGTCATGAGACCCCGGTTTCATGACCCTGGGAGGTCGTGAATCCGGGGTTTCATTACGCCGGCCGACGGTGCCGCGTGCCTGCACATGGATAAGCCAACGGGCGGGACGATGCCCCTGCCACATCGTCCCGCCCGTGCCCCCCTTTGCTGGGTTGCTACAGCCCGAGCTGCGACAGCAGTGAGGTCGGCAGCAAGGACAGGACGGAACTCGGCAGCCCGGAAAGCAGCTGTGAAAGCGCCGCCGTCGGCAGCTCGCTGAGCAGCTGGGACACGACCGACTTGGGCAGCTCGGTGAGGATCTGGGACAGCGCCGAGGTGGGCAGGGCGCTGAGCACCTGGTTCAGCACCGAGCTGGGCAGCTCGGTCAGCAGCTGGGACACCGCCGAGGTGGGCAGCGCGGTCAGGATCTGCGACAGCGCCGAGCTCGGCAGCGTGGTGAGCACCTCGGACAGCGCCGAGGTGGGCAGCTCGGTCAGCACCTGGGACAGGCTGGACGTCGGCAGCGCGGTCAGCACCTGGGACAGCCCCGAGCTGGACAGGTTGGTCAGCACCGAGGACACGGTGGAGACCGGCAGCTCGTCCAGGACAGCCGACAGGGTCGAGCTCGGCAGCGTGGTGATCACCGTGGTCAGCTCCGAGGTGGGCACCTCGGCCAGCACCGAGCTCGGCAGCTTGGCCAGGTCGCTCGGCTGCGGGAGCTGCGGCAGGTCGAGCAGCAGCGCGCACAGGTCGGGAACGGCGACGTTGGACTGCGCGGTCGCGGTCAGCGAGGAGAACTCGGAAGTGCCGCTGAGCACCTGCCCAGCCGCGCCGCTCGCCAGCGCCTTCTCCTTGGCGGACGTGCTGAGCGTCGCGCTCGCGCTGGCGCTCGTGCTGCCCGACGCGATGTCGGACACCAGCGCCTCGCACAGGCCCGAGGCGGTTTGCGGCAGGTTCACCGCGGCCGCCGAGGCCGACCCGGAGGCGGCGGCCGAAGCCGACGCCGACGATCCGGCGGAGGCCGTCGGCGAGGGCGGCGCGAACGGGTCGGTCACGGTCGGGTTGGGCGTCGGCGCGAGCGGGCCGCCGGTTGCGCTGACCCCCGGGCTCGCCTGGGCCGATCCGGAGCCGGAGAAGGTGCCGGTGGTCGCGGCGAGCGCCACGCCTCCGGTGGCACCGACGGCCAGCGACGCGATGAGTATCTTGCCAGTCAGGAACCTGGCCAGTGGGGACTTGATCATTTGTCCTCTTTGCGGAGTGGCATCGGGATCGAGATGATGCGCCTCGAACGCGGCCACAGCCATCTGCTCGCCCGCCAGCTCGTCCGGGCGCCCCGGCGCCGCGGCGGCGGCGAGGACGCGAGCAAGCTGTTCCTGGGCCTCGGGGCCCGCGGCGGCCGAGGACCCGGCCGCGTCGTCGAGCAACTGCTCGGCGGCCTTCCGGCTGATCCTGGAGGGATGGCGTGTGTTCATCTCATGTCCTTCAGCGTCAACTCCCTTGGTTCTGTCACTCCCGCAGCCCCGGTACCTCCTAGCTGGCCCTTTCCTGCTTGCTCCAGATGCTTGGCAAGGGTACGCAGTCCGCGGTAGGCGGCGGTGCGGACGGCGCCTGGCCGCTTGCCGAGGACCGCCGCGGCGCTGCGGGCGTCGAGGCCGAGGACGGTGCGGAGCAGGACGGCCTCGGCCTGGTCGGCGGGCAGGGTGGCGATCAGGGCCAGCGCGGCGCCGGTGGACACCGATTCCATAGCGCCCTCGGCGGTGTCATCGCCGGCGGCCCGGTCCGCCAGGTACTCGGCGGGGACCGGAATGGCCGGCGGCCGGCGGGCGTGGCGGCGCAGGTGGTCCATGGCGCGGTGCCTGGCGATGGTGGCGATCCAGCCGCGGAAGCCGTCGTAGTCGCCGGCGAATCCGGCCAGGTCGCGGGTCACCTGGAGCCAGGTCTCCGAGGCGACGTCCTCGGCGTCGTCGCCGACCAGCGCGTGCAGGTAGCGCAGCAGCCGGGGCTGGGCGTCGCGGTACAGCGCGCGGAACGCCTCCGGGTCGCCCCGCTGCGCCCGGACCACCGCCGCAGCCAAATCGGCCCCGCCAAGCCCGGACCCGAGCCCCGGCCCGGAGCCGGACCCGAGTTCCGACCCGAGCTTCGAGTCCGTCGGCCTTTTCACCCACCACATGATGAGACATCCGGACAACGGCCTGCGGACTAAGAGCGAAATATAAGCGAAAGTCCGATCTGCCCGGGCGGCTGCTTACCGCTGCCCGTCACCGCTGACCGCTGCCCGTCACCGCTGACCGCTGCCCGTCACCGCTGACCGCTGGCCGTCACCGCTGACCGGTGGCCGCCGCCGCGCCTGGCAGCGGCTGCGGGGCAGGCGCCGCGGCGCGGACGGCGGCCAGGATGAGCTCGACGACCGTGTCCAGCGGTATCGCGGTGGAGTCGATCACCAGGTGGTACAGGGACGGGTCGGCCGGGTCCGTGCGGTACAGGCGGCGGACGTAGGCGGTGCGCGCCTTGTCCGCCGCGCGCAGGCGCGCCCGGGCCTCCTGCTCGCCGATGCCCTCGATCACGGCGCCCTGCGCGACCCGGCGCTCGGGCGGGCCGTCCAGCCGGACGTGATACCCGCGGTCCTTGCCGAGCACGACCGCCGCCGCCCGGCCCAGGATCACCCCGCCGCCGTCGCCGGCGAGCAGGCGCTGGATGCCGGCCTCCCCATGGCTGCGCAGGCTGTGGTCCTGGTGATGGGTGGACGGCGGGGACTGGGTGGGTCCGGCCGGCATCGCCTGGGTGAACGAGGCCAGCAGCCGGTGCACCGGGGTGGCCTTGACCTCCTCGGCCGTCATCTGCTCGTCGCACGGCCCCGGCGGCGCGGGGTGGCCCTCCGAGGTGGTGACGCGCTGCAGGAAGGGCAGGCCGAGCCGCTCCGCCAGGGCCGGGGCGACCACGCTGCCGCCCGCGCCGTAGGACGCCGACACGGTGATCAGGCGTACGGGCTCGGACGGGACCTCAGTCACGGCCGGTCATCTCCTCCCTCGTCACCGCGGGCCCGGGCGACCCCGGTCACCCCCGGCGCCCCGGCGGGCACCGCGGCAGGCACCGCGCCGGGCGCCCCCGCGG
>JASHTQ010000555.1 GCA_030040475.1 Streptosporangiaceae bacterium | reverse complement strand
CTCCCCGCAGTCGCGGTGCCGCAGCAGGACCTGCGGGCCCGCCGGGCCGACCGCGTACTTGTTGCCCCACTCCATCATCGCCACGAGCACCGGGTAGAGGTCCAGGCCCTTGTCCGTGAGCCGGTACTCGTCCCGGCCGCGCTGGCCCTGCTCCTGGTACCTGACCTTACGCAGCAGCCCCTCCGTCACCAGCCGGGACAGCCGCTGGCTGAGCACCTGCCTGGGCAGTCCGGTTCGGCGCTGCATGTCGTCGAAGCGGCGCACGCCGTTGAACGCCTCGCGCAGCACGAGGAACGTCGGCCGCTCCCCGAAGATCCCCACCGCCGCGCCTATCGCGCAGTTGGCCGAGTCGTAGTCCAGAATCCAGGGCCTGTCCATGACACGCATGCTAAGTCCAGTTGACAGACTCAGCAATACGGGGGAATGCTGGGTACATGACACGAACCCAGCTAGGGCACTCCGCCGACCCCGCCGCCGTCATCAGGCCCGCGCGCGCGGCTGATCAGGCCGCCCTCGGCGAGTTCTTCGCCGGGCTCTCACCGCAGAGCCGCTACCTGCGGTTCTTCGGCCCGGTCACGCCGGGCCCGGCGCTGCTCCGCCGCCTGGCCGGCGACGCGGAAGGCGTCGAAGCCGTGATCGCGATCCGCGGCGGCTCTATCGTCGGGCATGCCATGGCCGCGGACGGGGCCGGCGCGCAATGCTGCCGGGCCATCGACATCGGCGTGGTAGTGGCCGACGCCTGGCAGGGCAGGGGAGTGGGCGCGGCGCTGATGCGCGCGCTGGTCGCCGGCGCCCAGGCCCGCGGCCTGACCTCGATGACGATGGACGTCCTCCCCGGCAACCAGCGCGTGCTCGCCATGATCCTGGCGCACTGGCCGGACGCCCGCGCCGAGCGCGCCTCCGACAGCATCACCGTCCGCATCCTGCTCCCGCAGCCTGGCCAGGCTCAGTCGGCCGGGTCGTGCCAGGTCTCCCCGTCAGGCAGCAGGCCCTGTGCCTGGTCGGGACCCCAGCTGCCGCGGGCGTACGGATGCACGGGACCCACGTCGCCGAGCACCGGGTCGACGATCCGCCAGGCCGCCTCGACCGTCGCCTCCGAGGCGAACAGCCAGCGCTGCCCGTCGAGCGCGGCGCCGATGAGCCGGTCGTAGGGGCGCAGGTCGGAGCCCGGGTTTTCGGCGAACTTCAGTTCCTCGACGGCCGGCTGCCAGCCGACGCCAGGCTTCTTGCCGACCAGGGACAGGGCGACGCGGTCGTCCGGGTCGACCCGGAAGCGCAGGATGTTCCCTGGCGCCTGCTCGCCCAGCCCGAAGGCGTCGTACGGCGGGCGCTTAAAGGTGACCGTGACCTCGGTCGCGGTCAGCGGCAGGCACTTGCCGGCCCGGATCAGGATCGGCACGTCGGCCCATCGCCAGGAGTCGGCGGCGAGCCTGATCGCCGCGTAGGTCTCGGTCTTCGAGCCCGGGGCCACCCCCTTGACGTCCAGGTAGCCCTGGTACTGGCCCTTGACGGTCAGCTCGGGGGTCAGCGGGCGCAGCGCGCCGAGGAGCTCGGACTTGGACGTCCGCCAGGAATCCAGGCCGGTGCCGTCCGGCGGCTCGGCCAAGACGGTGGCCAGGACCTGCAGCAGGTGGTTCTGGATCACGTCCTTGATCGCGCCGGTCTTGTCGTAGAAGCTACCCCGGTCGGAGACGTCGAAGTCCTCCGCCATCGTGATCTGGATGCTCTGCACGTAGGTCCGGTTCAGCAGCGGCTCGATGATCGAGTTCGCGAACCGGACGAACATCAGGCTGTCCACCGCTTCCAGGCCCAGCCAGTGGTCGACCCGGTAGATGGCGTCCTCGGGGAAGTAGGACTGCAAGATCGCATTCAGCTGCCGGGCGCTTGCCACGTCGTTGCCGAACGGCTTCTCGACCATGATCCGCCCGTTTTGCGCGCGTCCGGCGTGCGCGATGCCCTCGGCGATGCGCCCGAAAATCCCCTGCGGCACCTCCAGGTAGAACAGCGCCGACTGCCCTTGCCCCATCGCGTCCGACATGGCCGCGTATGTGGCCGGGTCGTCAAGGTCGCCGTCCACGTACCTGAGCAGGCCCAGCATCTTGGCCGCCGCCGGGCTGCCCGGATCCATCTTGTTCAGCTTCAGCGAGGCGACCGCGTAGTCGCGGAACTGCTCAAGGCCGAAGCCGCTCTTGGCTACCCCGACCACCGGCACGTCGAGCACGCCCCGCTCGACCAGCCCCACCAGGGCCGGAAACGTCTCCAGCTTGGCCAGGTCGCCGGTGGCACCGAAGATCACCAGCGAGTCAACGTGGTCAGTGCTCATCTCTGCCCTCTCGACGCGGATCCGGCACGGGCCCCTCTGGCCCAGGCCCCGTACCCATCCTGCCGCACCCCTTTCCGGCCCTCATCGCGGGGAATAGTTAGGCCGCCGCGTTGTTGAGATACATGCAAACGCATATATCTTGGAGGCGGGCCATGCAGTTCGGGATCTTCTCGGTCAGTGACATCACCCGGGATCCCGCGTCGGGGAAGACGCCGAGCGAGGCGGAGCGGATCGACGCGATCGTGCAGATCGCCCAGAAGGCCGAGGAGGTCGGGCTCGACGTGTTCGCGATCGGCGAGCACCACAACCCGCCGTTCTTCTCCTCTTCGCCGACGACGCTGCTGGCGCATATCGCGGCGACCACGAAGCGGCTCGTCGTGTCCACCGCGACGACGCTGATCACGACCAATGACCCGGTGCGGATCGCGGAGGAGTACGCGATGCTGCAGCACCTGTCGAAGGGGCGGATGGACCTGATGCTCGGCCGCGGCAACACGGCCCCGGTGTACCCGTGGTTCGGCCAGGACATCAGGCAGGGCCTGCCGCTGGCGCTGGAGAACTACAACCTGCTGCACCGGCTCTGGCGTGAGGACGTCGTGGATTGGGAGGGGAAGTTCCGCACCCCGCTGCAGGGCTTCACCTCGATCCCGCGGCCGCTTGACGACGTGCCTCCGTTCGTGTGGCACGGCTCGATCCGCAGCCCCGAGATCGCCGAGCAGGCCGCCTACTACGGGGACGGCTTCTTCGCCAACAACATCTTCTGGCCCAAGGAGCACTACGTGCGGCTGATCCGGTTCTACCGGCAGCGCTACGCGCACTACGGCCACGGCACGGAAAAGCAGGCGATCGTCGGCCTGGGCGGCCAGGCGTACATCGCAAGGAATTCCCAGGACGCCAGGAACGAGTTCCGTCCGTACTTCGACGAGGCCCCGGTCTACGGGCACGGGCCGTCGATGGAGGACTTCATGGATCTCACGCCGCTGTCGGTGGGCAGCCCGGCCGAGGTCATCGACAAGACCCTGACCTTCCGCGAGCACTTCGGCGACTACCAGCGCCAGCTGTTCCTCGTCGACCACGCGGGCCTGCCGCTTAAGACGGTGCTCGACCAGCTTGACCTGCTCGGCGAGGAGGTCGTCCCGGTGCTGCGGAAGGAAACCGCCGCCCGGCAGGACCCGGAGACCCCCGAGGCTCCCACGCACGCCAGCCTGGTGCGGGCGAAGTACGGTGACCAGGCGCCGCGCCAGCCGGTCCCGAACGCCAACCGCGGCGACAACGTGACCGGCGGGTCTCCCTACACCGACACCGAGCCGCAGGCCGCCGCCGAGTACCCGGACCTGTGATGCCGGCAACCAGGAATCTCGCCAACGACGCCTGGGAGGCGCTGCTGTCCGCGCACGCCGCGCTGATGAAGCAGTTCGCCGCCGAGGACATCTGGGATGACATCTCGATGCGGGAGTACGACGTGCTGTACACGCTGTCCAAGTGCGACGCGCCCGTGCGGCTGACCGAGCTGAACCGG
>JASHTQ010000554.1 GCA_030040475.1 Streptosporangiaceae bacterium | reverse complement strand
CAGGCAGCTCAGCAGGCAGGGGGTGCCCACGATCTCGGTGGCCGATATCCGGGTCGCGGACCCGGAGCTGCGGCCGGTGTCGGCTGGCAGTGGCATCACCGGTGAGATCCTCATCCGCTCCAACACCGTCGCCGCCGGCTACCTCGACGACCCGGGCGCCACCGAGACGGCCTTCAGCGGCGGCTGGTTCCATACCGGCGACCTGGGCGTTGTCCACCCTGACGGGTATATCGAGCTCACCGATCGCAGTAAGGACATCATCATCAGCGGCGGGGAGAACATCGCCTCGGTGGAGGTGGAGAAGGTGCTCGCGGCTCATCCCGACGTGCTGGAAGCCGCGGTGGTGGCCCGGCCCGACCCGCGCTGGGGCGAGCGGCCGGTCGCCTTCATCAGCACCGAGCGGCCCGACCTGACCGAACGCGAGCTCACCGACTTCGTCCGCGACCGGCTGGCTCACTTCAAGGCCCCCGACCAGGTGTATTTCGAGCCGCTGCCAAAGACCTCCACCGGGAAGATCCAGAAGAACGTGCTGCGAGACCGCGCCCGGCAGCTCGCCGACCCCGATCATCGGGATGAACCGGCAGCGGGCAATCAATAGGAGGCGGCGGGTGAGAACGGCACCGGCTGCCGCGGGACGCAAGGCCATGTCCACCGCGGAGCGCAGGCACCAGATCATCGAATCGGCGGCCGTGCTCTTCGACGCCCGGGGCTACGCGAACACAAGCATGGAAGACGTCGCGCTGTCGGTCTCGGTGGCCAAGCCGACGCTCTATCACTACTTCCGCAGCAAGGAAGAGATCCTGCAGTCGATCCACGAGGAATTCATCCAGCTGCTCATCGACAGGTACCTGTCGCGGGCCAGCCGCGGCCTGGAGCCCGAGGAACTGGTCCTGGGCGCGATGAAGGACATCCTTTCCCTCATGGTGACCCATCGCGGCTACGTCCGCGTCTTCTTCGAGCACCACAGGGAGCTGCCCGCCGCGGCGAAGCGCTACGTGGCGGCGCAGCGCGACTGCTACGAATCCCTGGTGCGCTCGGCCATCGCGGCCGGCCAGGCGCGCGGAGCATTCGCCGCCGACGTCGATACCAAGCTGACCTCACTGGCGTTGTTCGGCATGTGCAACTGGGCCTACCAGTGGTTCAACGTGCAGGGACAGTACACGGCTGACGAGATCGCGGAGACCTTCTGGCGGCTGTTGCTCAAGGGCATCCGACCTGCCACGGAGGGCTCGGATCGTGAGCCGGGCGGCTCACGGCGGCGGCCGCGGCCGACCAGGACCGCGGGCTCCTCGACACTGCCTTAGGCGACCTGGCCGAGCTCATGGCCAGCGGCCGCATCGACACCGTCCAGGTGCCCTGCGACCCGGTGGAGCGGGAGGTCGAGCGCACGATCCTGCCGCTAGCCGACGAGGTCAGCCTCGGCGTCATACTCATGCGCCCGCTTGGCGGGGGCTCTTTAGGTAGGTGCTGGGATAGTCGACGGTGCATATCATCGCGTCGCGTTGTGCGCCCTGATTGGGCCGGGGCTTCAACGGTGTCGCGCCGTGCAGGAAGTCACGGTCCCTGAATATAAGAATCTCGCCCGGGCGTAGCGTCCGGTAGAATGTCCTCTTTTCCGGGTTATCGGCACTATAGAGATAGCTCTTGGCGCCGCCGCCGATCTTGTCCAGTACATATATGATAATGAATTCCTCATTATCCTGGTGCGGTCGCGTAACGACGTTCGTGTAGGTCCGGAACAGGTTGATCCCGAAGGTACCGCGATCACGCCGCAAGCGAGCCGGGATAAGCGAAAGGCAGGCGGTCACCCAAGCCCGGGCATAGTCGTTCTCCAGGAGCAGCACGCGAAAGTGCTGGCGCTCGCCAGGGATGCCACCGCGATCTTTGATGCGGATATCTTCATGCTCGCCCAGGCGCAGCCCTTGGCTGTTCCATTCATAATATATTACGTCGCGTGCCCGTTTGCGGTCCACTGGAATATCGGGTACGTCGCTCCGCAGAACCTGGTTATTGAAGTAGGCCTCGGATAGCTTGACGCGGAAATCCCTGGGCAGGCCGAGCCGCCGATCAGTGACTTGCGCGAAGCCATGCACGAGGATACTTTCTTGCGCCCGCCGGACGGCCGCCGTGTCGAACTCTCCGCGGGTGCGCCGTCTATTATCGATATCGCTGGGTAGCATTGCGCGGCTCTCCCCGCTCATGTATGCCAGGCTATTTTAGAGCTCGTCGCGCACGTCCCGGATCAGGGATCGCGACTTGTCCATTGTCAGCGAGGCGGCCACGAGATCGTCATAATAACGGCGATAGCGCTTTACCTCATCAGGCTTCTCCAGGTGCCTGAACCCGGCATGCGTCTCGATGTGCACGATGTCCTGGTTTATCTCTTCGCCGTACTCGAAATATGCATAGCTGCAGGTACATGTGAATACCGGCTGGGCGGTAAACGGGAGGACATAGAGCTGGATGTTCCGTGCGGTCGAGAATTCGATCAGCTTGTCCAGCTGAGCGCGCATGACCTGGACCGATCCGACCTGCTGCCGCAGGCTCGACTCGTGCGTTACCGCGACCAGCTCGAGCGGCGGCTGGCCTTCGCGAGAACTCAGGGCGTTCTGCCGGCGGGTCCTGATCTCGATCAGCTGGTCAAGCGTCCCCTCGGAATGCCAGGGTTCTCGTGACGTGTAGTACGCACGCGAGTAACCGGGAGTCTGCAGCAGCACCGGGAGGATCGGAATCGTGTAGACGCGGGCGATGGTCGCGTCCGACTCGTAGGCCAGGTGCGCATCCAGCCCGGGCCAGATTTCCTGAGAGTAGTCGTTCCACCAGCCCTGGCGCCGGGCCGCGCGGACCCACCGGAGGAGTCTGTCGGCCAGTTCCGTGCCCGCGACGCCGTAGAGCTGAGCCAGGTCCATGACGTCCCGGGCCCGCGGGCTGCCCTGCGCGTTTTCCAGCCGCGAGAGCTTGGAGGTGGAGATGTCCTCCAAAGCGGTCGCGACCTGGTCCAGAGTTAGGTTAGCCTCCTCGCGCAGCCGCCTCAGCTCCTGCGCCAGCCTTTGCCGCGGCACGAGCGGCCCGGTCACCGACGGCCTTCCGCCGCTAGGCGCCGGGGAGCTGGGCGGGACCGGGGCGGTCACCGTGCAGACGCCGCCCTAGGCTGCAATTTTCCTTCTGGGTTTCCCACAGTGGGACTCTACTCGAAGATCTTGCGTTCCGCAGCCTACTGCCTTAACGGCGCCGCATCATTCCTTGCTCGGCTCGCAAGATGCCCCGGCCAGGCCCGTCTGCGCGCTGAGCGCATGGGGACGTTCGCGGCGAAGTCATACGTGTTGCTTCGAGTCGGGAGTTTTTGGGACTTGCAGAACGGGAATCTCTGTAGTGAGGCCCGATGATGAGAGAAACGCCGCGAATCCCTGAGCCAGAGGTCGGGACTGTACAAGCAGATGCTCGGCCTGTCGGACCAGTCCGCGCGCGCGGCCATCTGCTGAGGCGGTCGCTGCGGAGCGCGGCTTACGTCGGGGCGGCGATAGCGGCCCTGGTGGCCGGGGGCGCGTTCGCTGGAACGCCGGGGCTTGTCGTCGCTGGCGTCCTGGTCGTGGTCGCGACGCCGGTGGCCGGTTTCACCTTCATCCTTATAGCGCTGTCGAACAAGGGCCGGGAGCTCGCCACCACGGTGGCCGACGTCCGATCGCTCATGGAGGCCGGCGGCGCTGCCTTCGCGATGCCATTCGCCGTCCTTCGAGGGGTAATGCCCGGGCGGATGCTCTTCCCCCACGCCGCCGCCGTGTCTGCCGAGCCCGGCAGAGAGCTTCAGCTGGACCCGCCGGCACCCGCCGGCACCTGGGCTGAGGACCTCCCCCGGGCCGACACGAGCACGCAGCCGCGTCCCAGCGGCGGTGACGCGCCTACCTTCTGGCAGTCCTTGACCGCCGCCGAGCAAGAGGCGATCGAAACATGCGCTCAACGCAGGACCTATCCACGCGGCACCGTGCTATGCCGTAAGGCCGAGCCCGCCGAGTCTGTCTTCATCATTAATTCTGGCCGGACAGGTATATACGCGGGGCAGCCGGGCGAGCGACGCCTTATCGCGATCCGCAAACCAGGGGACATCATCGGCGAACGCGCCGCCTTCGAGGTACGGTCACGGTCGGCTACCGTTGTCGCCATCGAGGAAGTTCAGGCGCTGGTGATACCGACCGCCGATTTCGCTCTCTTCCTTGAACACCATCCACGTCTCGTGGAAGTACTGGAACGAGGGATCTACGACCGGCTTACCGAGGATCGACGGGGCATACTTGGCGAGGAGTTCGTCGAATCCGGGCCGTGGAACGGGCACAACTGCTCGATCTTCCTGGCCGACATCTCGGGGTTCGGCCGCCGGGACCGCAACGACGAGGACCGCAGGAAAATCCGTAACACTGTGTACACCTTCCTGCAGGAAGCCTGCGAGAACTCGGACGTACCCTGGCCTGCCTGCCACCGGGAGGACCGCGGCGACGGTGCGCTGATTATCGTTCCGCCGAGCACCCCGACCAAGTCAGTGGTTGACCCGCTGCTGGCCAGGCTCGCTGCCGCGCTGGAACACTACAACCGCCAGGCGACTCCGGTGACCCGGATCCAGCTCCGGGTCGCACTGCACGTCGGGCCGGTTGTGTCCGAGCCGCAGGGCGTTTCCGGTGAGGCGATAATCCTGGCGTCCAGGATTATCGAGGCCGCCAAGCTCAAGAAAGAACTTGCCAGGACCGGCGCTCAGCTGGGCGTAATCGTGTCCCCGTTTGTCTATGAGTCTGTCATCAGGCATTCGCCGGGCAACGTCAATCCAGATCAGTACCGCCAGCTCAGGTTCCGGGTAAAGGAGTCGAACCTGGCCGCCTGGATGTATTTGGCTGCGTAAGGCATATGTAGTCAATAACCGGCAATTCAGGACATCCGACGGCCGACACCTCGACACCTCGACCGTAGTAACCTTGGCGGAAAGTGTGCGGCCGTCCTGGTGGCCATTCGATCCGACTACACGAATGAGACGCTCATGAGCGATGACTCGAGCCGCGCTTCCTGCGATGGCCTCGTGAGTCTGTGGGATGATCTGAACCGTCACGGATATGCGCTTACGACAGACCAGGCGCTCGGGCTTCCGCCGGAATTCACGCAGAACTTCCGTAAGGCATATTTCAACGAGCGCTACCTGCGGCACGACGAAGGCGACTGGCCGCGCGACCGCGAGCGCGCGAGGGACGTCATCCGCTACGAATGGGCGGACGACGGCCTGCGGGTGGAAGAATATGAAACCGTAGTGATCACCGACAGATCGGGCATCAAGGGTCCCCGGCTGCACAGCCGGATCGAGATGCTCGCGGAACGCGCGACCAGGGATCTGGTCGAACGGCTGCTGAGCCTGGTTCCGCCCGGTCGCAGGCAGCCAGAAGGCACCTTCGGGGTGAATTTCTTCCGCACCTACAGCGATGTGGTCACCAAGCCGCACCGGGACGAAGAGGAGTTCATCATCATCTACGTCCTGCACCGCGACGGTGATGGCGCGGAGACCTATCTGTACCAGGATGATCAGGGCGCCGGTGAGGGAGAATACCTGAGCCCCGTTCTCAAACATCAGCTGGACCCGGGCGATCTCATTATCTTCGAGGACAAGGCCTTCCTGCACGGGGCCACTCCGCTCATACCGTCGGCCTCCGGCGGATCCATGCGCGATGCGCTCGTCTGTACCGTGGACCACCGGACCACGTATCTGGACCGGGGTCAGGCCTGAATCCGCGGCCGCGGCGTCATGCCCTGGCGGCGAGATGGCCGATCAGCATCGCCTCGCTGATACAGCAGTTCCGGAGTTCCCCGAGGTGAACGCTCTCGTTTTCGGAGTGCGCCCTGCTCTCCGGATCCTCGACTCCGGTCAGCAGAAGAGACATGTCGGGATACGTCTCGGCCAGAGCCGCCACGATCGGGAGCGACCCGCCGCTGCCTGGCTCCACCGGCGGGCAGCCCCAGGTATCGGCGCACGCGCGGCGGTACGCGTCGAAGGCACGTCCGGATGTGTCAATGCGGTGCGGCCGGCCTTCCTTGGATAGCGTCACGGTCACTTCCGCGCCCCATGGCGCGCGGCGCTTCAGGTGCTTCTCGATGGCCCGGAAGGCCCGTTGCGTGTCGTCGCCCGGCGCGAGCCGGACGCTGACCTTGGCCCGGGCGATCGGGACGAGCTGATGCGCCGCGTCTTCGGTGGGCGGCGCATCGATTCCGATGACGTCGATGGCAGGCCGCGTCCAGAGCCGATGGGCAAGCCGGCCCCGGCCGACAAGCCGCACCGACGGCAGCAGGCCGGAGAACCGGCGCAGGTCGGATTCCTTCACTCGCAGGGCATGCGCGGTACCGGTACGCAGGCCCCTGACCGCGACGCTTCCCCCGCGGTCATGCAATGTGGCGATGAGCCTGCACAACGCCGTGAGCGCGTCTGGCACCGGCCCGCCGTACTTCCCGCTGTGCACCGCATGATCAAGCGTCCGTACCTCCACCACGCAGTCGACGATGCCGCGCAAGGATGTCGTCAACGCCGGGATGCCGATGGTCCAATTCGAGCAGTCGGCCAGCACGATCGCGTCGGCGCGCAACAGCCGGCCGTATTCGGCAAGAAACGCGGGAAGGTGCGGTGCCGCGATCTCTTCTTCACCTTCGATGAAGACCGAAACCCCGACAGGCGGCTTGCCCTCCCATGCCTGCAGCGCTGCCGCGTGCACCGCTATCCCGGCCTTATCGTCCGCCGCGCCGCGGCCGAAAAGCCGGCCGCCGCGTACCACCGGTTCGAACGGCGGCGAGTCCCACAGCTCATCCGGGCCGGGCGGCTGGACGTCGTGATGGGCGTACAAGAGGACGGTAGGTGATCCGGCCGGTCCCGGAATCGAGCCGAATACCGCGGGATGCGCCCCGTCGACCTCGAGCATCCTGACGCCCTTGAGCCCGGATCGCTCAAGCCAGGACGCGGTGGCCTCCGCCGATTGCCGTACCTGGCCGGCCCGGAAGCTGTGCGCGCTGACCGACGGGATCCGGATGAGCCCCTCGAGTTCGGCGCGAAGATTATCGAATTCGGATTCGATCACTGCCTGGACTGCCTGCGGGCTTAGTGCAGTTGGCAAACCCCAGCCCTCCGTGCGCGTCTATCCTGGCTCGACCCGGCGGGCACCATACATTCGGCCACTAACACACCCCCACGCCTGCACGATACGGAAATATCCGACGGCAATCAACGGCGCTGTTACCTATGGGGTAGCTGACATTCCAGGGACGATTACCTTGGTCAAACATGCGAAGTGGCCGCTATTAGTCTCAATGTGCGGCTACCGAGGTATCACTAAATGAGGCTGGGCAGGCGCCCGGAGCCGTGTGCCCGGCCGCCGGGCAGCCGCGCCCGGCGGATCTCACCTAGTTGAACGGACCCGCCTCAAGGTAGCTCGACCGGTAGTCGACGGTGCAGACCAGCACATCCCGCCTAGCATTCCCGTCCGGAGTGCTCTGCAGCGGGGTGGCGCCGTGCTTAAAGCGCTTGTCCTCGAAGATCAGGATCTGACCGGGATCAAGCTGATGCCTGAGGACGGGCGGCCGACTGTCCGGATCATCGCCGGAACGATAGAGATAGCTTTCCGCGCCGCCGCCAACCCGGTTCAGGACGTAAAGGACGATGAATTCCTCATTATCGTGATGTGGCGTTGTCACGACGTCGGTAAAGGTCCTGAACAGGTTCACGCCGAACGTGCCGTCAGCCTGCCGGCGAGCCGCAGGCACGAGCCCGAGGAACGCGCGGATGAGTTCCTCCGCCTGCGGGTTGCGGAGCAGCAGGACCCGGGAATGCTCACGTTCGCCCGCGATGCCGGCCCGGTCGGTGATCGTGATCCGCTCGTGTTCCCGCAGCTGGAGCCCGTCCTCGCGCCAGTGGTACCGGATGACGTCTCGTGCCCTGAGCCGGTCGACGGGAAAATCGCCGGGATCGTGGCGGAGCACCTTCTCGTTGAAGTACGCCTGCCTGAAGTTCTCCCGGAACTCCTCGGGAAGGCCGATCTCCTGGTCGTCGGTCAGCACATAGCCCTGGCTCGCCAAGGATGCCCAGATGCGGTCGAGCACGACCGTCCGAGCCGAATCATCGGTCACTGTGGGCACCCGTATGAGTGGGAGGAACTCGCATAAAAATGGGACAAATAGACGTATACATCGACGGTACGCCTTGCCCCTGGCAGGGGACTTTACACCTCCCGCTCCGCGGAGGAGGCAAAAAGCGCCAGCGCGGTTATGACTTTCTGATCACGGTCATTGGCGGCCGGACGGCGACGGCCGCGCCCAGAGCCAGGCGGCCGGACCACGCACCGTGGTAGGTCGGATGCAACCGTTCATACCGGTTGATAGCCGGCGGGCTCGTGTGCTCTGCTATCCCAGACGGTCGCGAGGCCCGCGGCGACGGGAGCACCATGGGCGCGGGGAATTCATCGTGGGGCCACGTGGTGGCCACCACCGTTCGGCTGTGGGTGTCCCGGCGGGTGCCGCGGGTCAGCATCGAACGGCCGGGCATGGCCGCCGGGCTGGCGGCGGCCGACCGGGCGGCGGCGGCGAATCCGTCGTGGGGCCAGGTCGTGGCGACGACGGCGCGGCTGTGGCTGTCCCGGCGGGTGCCGCGGGTCAGCGTCGAATGGCAGCACCGCGACTGGCAGAACGCGAGCCACGCCCGAAGGCCAGCGCCCGCGCGTTCGCAGCCGACTGACCGCGGCGTTCGGCGGCCGTCCGGGGCTGCGGCGCCACGGCGCTCGTACCGGCGGCTGCTTGCGGCCTCGACGCTTGGCATCGGGCTGGTCGCGGTCGCGGCCGGGACGGCGGGGGTGGTCGTGGCCAGCCGTTCGGCCGG
>JASHTQ010000553.1 GCA_030040475.1 Streptosporangiaceae bacterium | reverse complement strand
AGCCTGTGCTCGTGCACGATCACGGTCTTGAGGTCCGCCATGAAAGCAGGTTAGCGGGGCGGGAACCACGGTTCGTTCGGGTCAAATGGATACGGCGAGACGGGGTGCGGCGGGTCAGGCCGACGCCAGCAGCCGGAGCGCGGCGGCCTCGATGTCGGGCTCGGAGACCAGGACGTGGGCGGCGGCCTCGCCGAGGGGGACGTAGCTGTCGGCCGAGGTGACCCTGGCCGCGGCGCCGCGGTATCCGGCGTCGGCCAGCGCGGCGAGGACGCCCTCCGAGACGCCTCCGGAGCGGCGGGTCTCGTCCACGACGAGCACCCGCCCGGTCGCCTCGGCCTCGGCGATCAGCTGCTCCGCGGGCAGCGGGGACAGCCAGCGCAGGTCGAAGACCCTGACCCCGGTCCCGCGCACGGCGAGCCTGTGTGCCACCCGCAGCGACATGGGCAGGCCGTTGCCGAACGTGACGATCGTTAGGTCGGCCCCGTCGCCGTAGCGGCGACCCTGGCCGATGGGAATGTGGCGTTCGGCCCACTGCTGCGGGGCAGCGTAGCGGGACAGCCAGCCGCCGTCGCCCGGCTCGTGCAGGTCACGGGTGTGGTAGAGGGCGATCGGCTCGAGGAAGACGCACACGGTGCCGTCGACGTGGGCGGCCGCCAGGCAGGTCCGCAGCAGGGGCGCGGCGTCCTGCGCACGGGCCGGGACCGCGACGACAAGGCCCGGGATGTCGCGGAGCACGCCGACGGCATTGTCGTTGTGGAAGTGGCCGCCGAAGCCCTTCTGGTAGGCGAACCCGGCGACCCGGACGACCATCGGGTTGCGGTACTGGCCGGTGGAGAAGAACTGCATGCTCGCCGCCTCGCCGCGAATTTGGTCCTCGGCGTTGTGCAGGTAGGCGAGGTACTGGATCTCTGGCACCGGGAGCAGGCCGGACAGGCCGGAGCCGAGGCCCAGGCCGAGGATGGACTGCTCGTCGAGCAGCGTGTCGAAGACGCGCCCGGCGCCGAACCGCCTGGCCAGTCCGCGGGTCACGCCGTAGACGCCGCCCTTGCGGCCGACGTCCTCGCCGAACACCACCACCTCGGGAAACGCGGCAAGAGCATCGGCCAGGGCGCGGTTGATGGTATCGGCAAGCGTCAGCGGTCCAGCCTCTTCCGGAGGCCTGCCGCCGAAGGCGACCTTGCGTGCGTCCGATGACGCGGCGGTGGCGGCGCGATCGGCTACCCGGTCGGGGTGGGCCGACGCGAGCGGCGCGATGACCTCGGCTCGGCTGCCCAGGCCGCGGTGCGTCACTGCCTCGTCGGCCAGCGCCCGGACCCTGGTACGGAGTGCCTCGTACCGGTCGATCAGCTGGTCCGGGCCGAGCACCCCGGCGGCCACGATCAGGCGCGCGGTGGCCAGCAGCGGGTCGCGGGCGTAGTCCGCCGCGATCTCGGCCTGGCTGCGGTAGCTGACCTCGGCGTCGCTGCCGGCGTGCCCGAGGAACCGCACCACCTTCAGGTGCAAGAACGCGGGCGCCCGCCTGGACCGCACGTACTGCGCTGCCTCGGCTGCGGCGGCGTAGCAGGCGGCGGGGTCGGTGCCGTCGGCGGCGATGTAGTTCAGCGCGGCGCGGCCGCCGTGCGCCGCGGCGACCCAGCCGTCCGGGGTTCGCACGCTGATGCCCAGGCCGTTGTCCTCGCAGACGAGCAGCAGCGGCATCGGCAGGCCCTGGTAGGCGGTACGGCAGGCGGCGTTGATCGCGCCGGCCGCGGTGGAGTGACTGGCCGATGCGTCGCCGAAGCTCGCCACCGCGATCGCGTCCGCGGGCCAGGGCGATGGCACGCCGAGCTTGGCTGTGTACGCGATCGAGAAGGCCAGCCCCACCGCCCGGGGAAGATGCGACGCGATCGTCGAGGTCTGCGGGATCACGGCCAGGCCGTGGTGGCCGAAGACCTTGTGGCGGCCCCCGGCGATCGGCTCGTCGGCCGCGCCGACCAGCCCGAGCAGCACGTCGCGCAGCGGCTCGGAACCCGGCACCTGAGCGGCCCTGGCCAGGTAGAAGGCGCCGGAACGGTAGTGCAGCAGGGCCGGATCCGACGGCCGCAGGACCGCGCCGAGCGCCGCGTTGGCCTCGTGCCCGGCCGAGCCGATCGTGTAGTACCCGTGGCCCTCGGATCTGAGGTACCGCGCGGCAAGGTCCAGATGGCGGCTGCCGGCCTGAGCGTCGAACAGCGCAATGGCCTGCCGGGCGGTGAGCCTGGCCCCGGCCGCCGGCCTGACGGCGGGGTCTGTCACGCAGGCGGGCTGAGCCGTCGGCCGGTCGCTGGGCAGTGCCCGGACGGCGGTCAGGAAGGCCTGGTCGAGGGCCTGCTCGGGAGTGATCTCTGGCACGTGGCTACCTGTCCGGCCAGTCGCCGAGGCGGACAACTCGTCCGCCGCCCGATCGGCGACGTCCATCTGCGCCTTCCGGAGCATACCGGAGTAATCCCAGTTCATCGACCGCCGACGGCGGCTTGCGGCGAGTCGTGCCCGCCGGCCTCAGCCGATCCTGACGAGCCCGGACGGCACGACGCTGACCGGAAGCGGAGGAGGGGCATGCCTTAGCAGCGGCCGATGTAGGCGCCGCTGGTGAAGGTGGTCCAGGGGGTCCAGTTGGTGCCGTCGGCGGAGATGATGACGGCGGCCTTGGCGTTGCCCAGCGGGTCGTAGGTGGACAGCGAGCCGTGGTTCGGGTTGATCTGCCAGTAGCCGCGCTCGCCGACCGTGCCGGTGGCGAACTGCTGGCCACCGGACTCGGCCATTGCGATCTCGGCGGCCATAAAAGCTTCGCCGTGCGCGCCCCCGGCGTCCTCCCACAGTTCCTCGAGCCCGGCGCAGCCCAGGGTCCCGTGCAGGGTCGTCGTGGTGGCCGCGGTGGCCGCGGCAGCCGCGGGGGCTGCGGGCGGGTCGCTGGGGATGTCGAGCACCTCGCCCTGGTAGATCAGGTTCGGGTTGCTGATCTCGGACCGGTTGGCCTGGTAGATCTCCGGCCAGTCGGCCGGGTTGCCGTAAAACCGCTGCGCGATCGAGGACAGCGTGTCGCCCGCGCGGACGGTGTAGGTACGGTCTGCCTGATCCTTCCTGACCACGGCGTCGGTGTGGACTCGCTCGATGACCGTGGCCGCCGCGGCTGGGAGCCGCACGGAGGCGTGAGCCTGCGGAGCGGCGACCATCACGCCCGCGATGGCCATCGCCGGGGCGGCCTTGCCTGCCTTGTCCGCTACCTTCTGTACCTGCGATGGCGTCGTGTGCCTTCCCGTACGCCTGACCTTGTGCGGACGGCGATGCCTGTGCGCTGGGTTCACGGTACTCCCTACTCGTTCCATCATTAACTCCGTGATCATCAGCGCTCACTCTCGGATACGGTTCGCTCGACCAGCGCGGTTCGGAAGCGGAGTGCCACGTAATCAATTGGCAAGGTTTCCGGGCCGTGGCGAGATCCGAGCGGGCCCAGATCGCCGAGGCGGCCGGACCGGACATACAACGCGATCGACGTCGACCGCGTGTGACCTCAGCCGGTGGTGACGGCTAGGGCTAGCGGCAGGACGGCGGAGGCGCCGGCCTCCCTGAGGTGTTTCGCCGCAACGGTCATGGTCCAGCCGGTCTCGATGCGGTCGTCGACGAGCAGGAGCGGACCGGTGAGCTGGCCGACTGCCGCGCGAAGGTCGTCGGGGACGGTGAGCGCGTGCCATAGCGAACACAGCCGCTGGGCGCTGTTATGGCGGCGCGGGCCGGGGCCGTCCGGGCTGGCGTAGCCGAGCGAGCCCAGGTAGGGCAGCCTGCCAACCCGAGCGATCCCCTGGCCAAGACTGGTGATCAGGACCGGTCTGGTGCGCGATGGCAGCGTGAGGACGCCGACCGGGCGCTGACTCCAGTCCCAGGCGGCGAGGACCTTGACCATGGCATCGGCGAGCTGGCGGGTAACCGGCCCGTCGGGAGCCCCGTCGGCGAGCAGCGCCCGGAGCGTGGTCCCCCAGCCGACGTCGGTGAGACGGCCGAGCGCGCGGCCCGGCTCGGCCACGCGGTCCAGGGGGATCTTGCCGGAGGCATCGGCGATCCCCAGGTCCTTCATTCCCGGCGGCCACATCCGCCGCGGCTCGACCCCGACACCGGGGCGGAGCAGCCGCTGACGCGCTGCGTCCGCGGCAGGCTGCGGGACCTGCTGGTCCCGTTGTCGGCCGGTGCAGTTGTCGCAGCGGCCGCACCGGCCAGCGTCCGGGTCGTCGAGTTCGCGGCGCAGGTACTCCATCAGGCAGGCGTCCGTCGTCTGGTAGGCCAGCATGGCCTGCTGCTCGCGGATCCGCTCCTGGGCAACCCGCTGGTACCGGTCCTTGTCGTAGGCCCACGGCTGGCCCGTAGCCTCCCAGCCGCCCGCGGTGCGGCGCACCGCGCCGTCGACATCGAGCACCTTGAGCATGGACTCCAGCCGGCCCCGAGACAGGTCGACGCGGGTCTCCAGCGCGGCGGTGGACAATGGCCGGCCAGCCTCGGCGAGTACGGTGAGTGCCGCCCGGACCTGGCGCTCGGGCGGGAACGCGAGCGAGGTGAAGTACGCCCAGATGTCCCGGTCCTCGCGGCCGGGCAGCAGGATCACCTCTGCTTTGGCCACGCCCCGGCCGGCCCGGCCGATCTGCTGGTAGTAGGCGACCGGAGACTGCGGAGCGCCGAGGTGAACCACGAACCCCAGGTCAGGCTTGTCGAAACCCATGCCAAGCGCGCTGGTGGCCACCAGCGCCTTGACCCGGTTGGCCAGCAGGTCGTCTTCGGCCTGCAGCCGCTGCGACTGGTCGTCGCGGCCACTGTAGGCGGCGACGTCGATGCCCTGGTCACGGAGGAACGTCGCCGTCTCGTAGGCCGCGGCGACCGTCAGCGTGTAGACGATCCCGGATCCCGGCAGGCTGCCGTCGGCGAGACGGGCCGCCAGCCAGGCCAGCCGCTGGTGCGCGGTTGGCAGGCGCACCACCGCGAGGTGCAGTGACTCCCGGTCCAGAGCGCCGCGCAGCACGAGCACGTCGCCTGGGTCTTGACCCGCGCCGAGTTGCTCGGCGACGTCCCTGGTGACCCTTGCGTTCGCGGTCGCGGTGGTCGCCAACACCGGGATCCCTGGCGGGAGAGCCTGCAGCAGCGTGCGGATCCGCCGGTAGTCGGGGCGGAAGTCGTGACCCCAGTCGGAGATGCAGTGCGCCTCGTCGATCACGATCAGGCCCGCCGCCGCGGTGAGCTTCGGCAGCACCTGGTCGCGGAAGCCAGGGTTGTTCAGGCGTTCGGGACTGACCAGCAGCACGTCGGCCTTGCCCGCCGCGACCTCCGCGTAGACCTGGTCCCATTCCTGCGTGTTGGATGAGTTGATGGTCCGCGCGTGGATCCCGGCCCGTTCCGCCGCCTCGACCTGGTTGCGCATCAGCGCGAGCAATGGTGACACGATCACCGTCGGCCCGGCGCCGCGTGCCCGCAGCAGCGCGGTCGCGACGAAGTAGACCGCCGACTTACCCCACCCGGTGCGCTGCACCACCAGCGCCCGGCGCCTGGCAGCGGCCAGGGCGCTGATCGCCGTCCACTGGTCGTCGCGCAGCCTTGCGCCCTGGCCGGCTAGCGCCCGCAAGTGCCATTCGGCCTGGTCGCGCAGCCTCCGGTCGTCCTGCTCCGGTGCGGATCGGTCCATCTCCGCCATACTCCATTGCTACCAGGCGAGTACGACATTCGGTCAGGGCGGCCAGGCCTATCGCGACGCGTCCGGCGGCCACGGCCGTCGCACCACGTCGCAGCAGGGCCCGGATCGCTGGTGTCACGATGCACTTCCTTCGGGGACCAGCCGCCGCTGCGGTTGCGGCTGGCTGAACGACCTGCTGGACGCCGACGAGTAATGCCACCGGACAGACGCAGGTAGGCAAGCGAAGCACCACCGCCCGTTCGGGATAAAGCTAGACGGCGAGAAGCGGCGCGGACGGCCAGCGGGGCACTCAGGTCTGGTTCCACCAGGGACGGTCGGCGGGGGCGCCCGCGGGGTCCGGCGCGGGCGGCACGGCAGGCCC
>JASHTQ010000062.1 GCA_030040475.1 Streptosporangiaceae bacterium | reverse complement strand
CGGGCCACGAGCAGCATCATGTAGTTGGCCGGGCCGCGCACCGCGGCCTCGTTGTACTGGGAGACCGCGCCGCAGATGACCACCCTTGCCCGCAAGGCCAGCCGGGTCAGCACGTCGTCCAGGATCTCCCCGCCGACGTTGTCGAAGTAGACGTCGACCCCGTTCGGGGCGTGCTCGCGCAGCGCCTTGCGCACGTTCCCGGCCCGGTAGTCGATCGCGGCGTCGAAGCCGAACTCCTCGACCACCGCCCGGCACTTGTCCGGGCCGCCCGCGATGCCGATGACCGTGCAGCCCTTGATCTTGGCGATCTGGCCGGCCACGCTGCCCACCGCGCCGGCCGCGCCGGAGACCACCACCGTGTCGCCCGGCTCGGGCCGCCCGACGTCGAGCAGGCCGAAGTAGGCGGTCAGCCCGGTCGCGCCGAGCACGCTCAGGTAGGTCGTGGGACTGGCCAGCGAGGTGTCGAGCTTCGTCACCCCCCGGCCGTCCGACGTGGCGTATTCCTGCACGCCGAAGACGCCGTAGACGTCGTCGCCAACGGCGAAGCCGGGATGCCCGCTGGCGGTGACCCGGCCCACCGCGCCGGCCCGCATGACCGCGCCGAGTTCGACCGGCGGGATGTAGGAGGCGCCGGCGTTCATCCAGCCGCGCATCGCCGGGTCCACCGACAGGTGGCTGACCGCCACCACGAACTGGCCCGGCCCGGGCTCGGGCACGGCCTCGCCGGTGAGCTCCCAGTCGGTGGCCTTGGGCCGGCCCGATGGGCGGGCGGCGAGCCGGACCTGGCGGTTGATCGGTGACATGCGGCGGCTCCAGGTATCACTCGGCGGGACGGGGCGGCCCGGTGGGCGGCACTGCCTCGCGGGCGTGCGCGTGCAGGATCTGCGACCAGCTCCTGGCCGGGGCGGCGGCGGGCAGCACCGCGTGCGGCGCGCCGCCCACGAGCACCACCGGGTAGCGCCGCAGCTCGTATTCGGCCGCAGTCCGGCACTTGCCGGTGGCGAGTTCGTAGCGGTACCAGTGCCAGGGGCAGGTCAGCACGCCGTCGCGGACCAGGCCCTCGGCGAGCGGGCCGCCGTTGTGCGGGCATGCGCCGTCGGTGACGTACAGCTCGCCGCCGACCGCAAACACCGCGTAGCGCCGGCCGGAGTGCTCGAACGCCCACTGCGTCGCGTCGCCCGGCCGCTCCAGCGGCACCAAGGTGCTCACCTGCAGCCGAGCTCGATGCTGCCCAGCCGGTCGGCGGTGACGGTGACCACGTCGCCCTTGCGCACCGGCACGGCGGCGGTCAGGCCGCCGGACAGCACGATGTCGCCGGCCCGCAGGCCCTGCTGCTCGGCGGCCAGCGAGCGGACCAGCCAGGCGACCGCGGCCGCCGGGTGGCCGAGCGCCGCGGCGCCCGCGGCGGTCGCGGTGACCTCCCCGTTGTGCTCGAGGATCACGCCGAGCAGCCGGAGGTCGATGCCCGCCGGATCGGCAAGGGGACCCACCAGGTAGCGGCCCGCGGAGGTGTTGTCGGCGACCACGTCGGCCATGGTGAACTTGTAGTCCCGGTACCTGGAATCGAGGATCTCGATGCCGACCGCGACGCCTGCCGTGGCCGCGAGCACCGCCGACGAGGTGACCGCGGGACCGGCAAGATCCGACCCCATGACGAACACGATCTCCGGCTCTGCCCTCGGCTGGATGTGCTCTGCCACCACGAGCGGCTCGCCGAGGTCGAGCCCGTCCCGCGCGGCAAGGTAGCCGCGGACCGGCTCGTGCACGCCGACCTGCGCCTGCTTGGCGCGCGAGGTCACGCCGAGTTTCCAGCCCGCCAGCGGGCCCGCCTCGTGCCTGAGCAGCCGCTGCACCTCGTAGGCGGCGGGGAGGTCGAAGCCGGGCAGCCCGGCGGACAGCGAGTCGATCGGGGTCCGGTCGGCCCTGGCCCTAGCCAGCCGGTCGGCTATCTGCCGTGAATCAACGGTCATGGCAACCCTCCCTACTCCACGACGCGGACGGTGACCGGCCCGAGGCGGTCGAAGTCGGCGCGGAACACGTCCCCGGCCTGCATCGGGACGGCGGCATGCAGCGCGCCTGTCATGATCAGGTGCCCGGGCTCGAGCGCGACCCCCACCTCGCCGAGGGTGTTCGCGAGCCAGGCCACCACGCGGACCGGGTCGCCGAGCGCGGCGGCGCCCGCGCCGGTGTCGACGAGCTCGCCCTGGCGGGTGAGCACCATGCCGACCAGCCGCGGGTCCTGGCCGTCCAGCGGCACCAGCCGGCTCGAGATGGCCACCGCGCCGTTGGAGGCCAGGTCGGCGACCGTGTCCGCGAGCTTGATCCGCCAGTCGGCGAAGCGCGAGTCGACGATCTCCACCGCGGCGGTCATGCCGGCGATGGCGCGGCGGGCGTCCAGCACGCTCACCCCCGGGCCGGCCAGGCCCGATCCCAGCACGAACGCGATCTCGGCCTCGAGCCTCGGTGCTATGAAGCCGCTGCGCGGCACGGCGTCGCCGTCTGCGTAGATCGTCGAGGCGAGCACCGGCCCGTAGTCGGGCTGGTCGACACCGATCAGCTGCTGCATCGGCTTGGACGTAAGCCCCACCTTGTAGCCGGCTACCCGGTCGCCCTCGGCCAGCAGCATCGCGGTGAGCCGCTGCTGGACCGCGTAGCCGTCCGCCATGCCGAGGTCGGGGTCGGCGTCGGTGAACGGCTCGATGGGCTGCCGGGTGCGGCGGGCCTCGTACAGCGCCCTGGCCTTGCCGGCCACGTCGGTCAGCGGCATCTCAGCCTTCCCTCCGCTCCGCCAGTTCTGGCGAGGCTAGCTCCGAAGATGCTAGTTCTGGCGACCAGCCGAGGCGCCTGGACGCCGCCTCTGCCGCCTCCATGACCGTGGGCGCCAGCCGGCGCAGCGCCATCACGCTGCACCTGGCCAGCGGCACGCCGATGCTGATCGCGGCGATCACCTCGCCGGCTGCGCCGCGGATCGGCGCCGCGATCGACGCGACGCCGATCTCGCGCTCGTTGACCGCCTCGGCCCAGCCGCGGCGGCGGACCCTCGCCAGCTCGGCCGCGAACCGGTCCCGGTCGGTGATCGTGTGCGGGGTGAGCGCGGTCAGCGGGATCGCGCGCAGCACCGCGTGCCGCCTGGCCTCCGGCAGGTAGGCCAGCAGCACCTTCCCCGAGCTGGTGCAGTGCACAGGCACCCGCCGCCCGGTCTCGGTGAACAGCCGCAGCGAGTGCGCGCTCTCCAGCCGGTCCACGTACACGACCTCGTGCCCGTCGAGGACGCCGACCTGCGAGGACTCCCCGGTCTGCGCGCGCAGGTCGCCGAGCACCGGGCCGACCGCCGCGTGCAGGTCCATGTGCACCCGCACCGCCTGGCCGAGCTCGAACATCACCAGGCCCAGCCGGTACCCGCCGGTGCGCGGGTTCTGCTCGATCAGGCCCTCCGAGGCCAGCGTGGTGAGCAGCCGGTGCACCGTGCTCTTGCCCAGGCCGAGCCGCCTGGCCAGCTCGGAGACCCCCAGGTCGGTCTCGCGGGACCGGAATACCTTGAGCAGCCGCGCCGCGTTGCGCACCGTGGACAGGCCCTGGCTCGGTTCGGCCGGCGTCACGAGCCCGCCTCCGGCGGCGGGGCCGGGCCGGGTGACGGCCGCTGGGCCGGGCCGGGTGACGGCGGCTGCCACTGGGTCCGGCCGCCCACGGCGGCCAGCAGCTCGCGCCGCACCTG
>JASHTQ010000552.1 GCA_030040475.1 Streptosporangiaceae bacterium | reverse complement strand
GGAACGCCGATCGGTGCGAGACGGCGTCCAGGGAGCGGGAGATCGGGCACCACTCCGCGCGCAGCGCGGCGGCCTCGGGCATGGTCGGCGCGTAGTCGGTCATGGGAGATACTCTACCTGGCTTGACCGATCGGGAGCCAGCCCGTAGGGTCCTGACTATGAATCAGTCAAGCCAGAAGACGCCTGACGCTGCCCCGAACCCGGCCGGCCCGCCGGAACTCAACCCGCGGCGCTGGCTCTGCCTGGCCGTGCTGCTCATGGGCCTGTTCATGTCGCTCCTCGACACCACGATCGTCAACGTGGCGCTGCCTTCCGCGCAGCGGGCGCTCCACTTCTCGACCGCTAACCGCGAGTGGTCATCACCGCCTACGTTCTCGCGTTCGGCAGCCTCCTCCCGCTCGGCGGGCGGCTGGCTGACCTGCTCGGCCGCAAGGCGATGTTCCTCGGCGGGACGGTCGGCTTCGGCGCGATGTCCGCGCTGGCCGGCGCGGCACCGAACTTCACGACGCCGCTTATCGCCCGCACATTCCAGGGACTGTTCGGCGCCATGCTCGCGCCGGCTGCGCTGTCGGTGATCCCCACCACCTTCACCAACCCGAAGGAGGCGAACTGGGCGTTCGCCGTCTACGGCGCCATCGCCGGCAGCGGTGGCGCGATCGGGCTGGTGCTCGGCGGGGTGCTCACCAGCTACGAGAGCTGGCGCTGGACGATGTACGTGAACGACATCTTCGCCGTGATCGCGGTCGCCGGGACCCTGCTCCTCATGACGAACAGCCGCAACCCCCTCAAGCCGCGGCTTGACTTCCTCGGCACGGCCCTTGTCTCCGGAGGACTGTTCCTCGTCGTCTTCGGAGCGGCGAAGGCCGAGACCAGCGGCTGGACCGCGGACATCACGCTCGCCTCGCTGGCCGGAGGAGGCCTCCTGCTCGCGGCGCTCCTCGTCTCGCAGCGCTACGTCAAGGGCCCCCTCATGCCGCTGTCGGTCCTCGCCGACCGTCACCGGGGCGCCGGATACCTCGCCCTGGCGCTCGCGACCGTCGGCGTATTCTCCAGCATCCTGTTCCTGAACTACTACTTCCAGCGCGGGCTCGGATGGTCGCCCGTGCGAACTGGAGTCGCCTACCTTCCGGCCCCTGTCGCGCTCATCATCACGGCCACGATCACCCAGGAGAAGCTCCTCAAGATCTTCACCACCCGGCTGATCGTCATCGCCGGGCTCCTCATCGCCGGTGCCGGCCTCGCCGTTTTCACGCTCGCCGGAGTTCACCAGGACTACTGGGGGGTCGAGTTTCCTGGGCTCGTGCTGCAGGGCGTCGGCGTGGGCTCCGCTCTCGTCGTGTCGATCGCGATGGGCGCCAGCGGGACCGCTCCCGAGGACGCGGGCGCAGCCAGCGCCATGAACAGCGTCAGCCAGCAGATCGGCTCGGCGGTCGGCATCGCTGTGCTGTCCATCTTCGCGGCGACCGCGACGGCGGCATACCTCGCCCGCCACGCGGCGATCCCCCAAGCGGCCGCCGCCGCGAACGTCCACGGCTACCAGACGGCGTTCTGGTGGGGGGCCGGAATCATCTGGGCCGCCGCGGTGATCTGCGGCCTGTTCATCCGGCCGAAGACCCGGATGAACGCGGCAGACGCCCAGCACGTCGACGAGGCAGTCGAAGGCGGCCTCGCTCCCTGAGCGCCCCGTGCCTACCGAGGCGCCCCCGCCACCAGGTCGCCTGCCCCGTCCAGCCACCCGACCGGGATGGGCGAGCCTCCCGCGACGCCGCGGCCTGATCTGCCCGCAGTGCCAGCGCAGGCACCCGGTGCAGGTGTCCCGGCGAGCCCGGCGCGGCGCAGGTATGAATGGCCGGCCTAGCCCGTAAAGCGGCCATAGTGCGCGAGGGGATCTGGCTGGGGTTGTTCTTCCTATCGTCGCTACCGGGTACCCAGAATCCGGTGGCCGGAGTGCTTCTACCTGCGGTTATGGAACTGTACGTGCCTGTACGTGGCTATCCGTCGATTTGGCGGCGGGGGAGCCCCTGGCACACGTACATATGGTGTACAGCGTGTCTGCCGTAAGCGTCATGTAGCACCGTTTGCGCAGGTCAGCGGCGGTGTGGAGGTACAGGCAGGAGTGGGCCTGTAAAACCGTCGGCTCAGCCTACGTTTGGTTCGAACCCAACACCTCGATCTTGCGTCACCGGCTTTTGGCGTGCCGGTGCGAGCGGTTCGTAGACCGTTAGCGAACGTCTTTGGGCCAGCCGTGGGCCGGATCAGGCAGCCTGTTGCCGTTCGTACGCTGTTCTAATATTTCATTTGAGCAGCGTAAATGACTATCGCCGGGGGCGCCGCGCCCGTTTGGTGTTGGCGTGGTCTGCGGGCCGTCGGCGGGCCGGGCGGGGAAGTCACGGACGCATAGCGGACTGCGTCCGCGCCCGTCGCGCGGTCGGTGTAACCGCTGGCTTTGCTGCGGACGGGCACGCTGCGAAGACGGCGGGCCGTTTCTTCTCTGTCCCGGCGTGTGTCATCGTCGGGCGCTGCAAACCATAATGTTGCGGTGTCCACGGACGTATAGCGGACGGCGTCCGGCCGCTGGCCAGCTCACGGTAGTGGAACGGTGCAGCGGACGCCAGTCCTAGACGAGGGCCACCAGCCGCCGACCCTCTCATCCCGTTTCGGTGATGTTCTCCCTCAGCAGCGGGATGCGTTTGACCAGTTGCTCACGGCTCGTGGCGGCCAGTTCGAACTGCCCGCTCGCGATGATCGCGCTGGGCGCGAACTCGCGGCACCGGCCACATGCCGTGCATGCGCCCACATCGAACACTAGTGTGTCATCGGCCCTGCTCAGCGCCCTGCTCGGGCAGATCGCCGCCAGTTGGTCGGCCAGGTCGCGAGTTAGCGCCTCCGGGCGGAAAGCGGGCGGGGTAGGTAGGGTGATCGCCGACGGGTCGGTACGCGCGGGGTAGCGCGTGGTGACCACGCCGCGAAACACGCCTCGGACGAACCACAGCGGCATCGATCCTCACCTCCGTTTTCTGGCTATGAGACCAACTGGCGTCAGCGCGCGGTTCCGGCGACGGTGAGCCAGAAGCTGGCCTCGATGATCGGGATATCTGTGAACACGTTCTGTGATCGGCAGGCGTCGTCGAAGCCACGCCAGTTTCGCACCGCCGCAGGCCGGAGCCGTGCCCGGCTGATCCGGCCATCGGCGTCGAGCTCGACCCAGGCCAGGGACTCGCCGCGGGAGGACTCGGCCCAGCCCAGCCCCGACCGCCGCAGTGGAGCCGTGCCGCCCGGCTCGCGAGTGTCGTCGTTGGTGATGGGGGACCTGGTGGCGCCGGACCCCCCGCCCGTGTCGAGGAACTCGCCGATAAGCCGGACCGACTCGGCGGCCTCGGCCAGCATGACCTGAAACCTGGCCAGCACGTCGCCGCCATCCCGGCTGGCCACGACCGGAGGGCACTCAGCGTACGGTGCGCACGGGTGATCGACGCGGACATCCACGCCGATCCCGCTGCCGCGCGCGACCGGGCCGACCAGGCCGAGACGCCGTGCATCCTCGGCGGAGATGCTGCCGGTAGCCTCAAGCCGGTCCACGAACGAGTTCGTTGTCAGCAGTTCCTCGGATACCTCGCTCAGCCCGGCATAGGCATTCGGAAGCTCTCTCCGCAGTGCCTGTGCATCTGGGAAGCGCCGGACCCCGCCCACCGTAACGACCCCGAACAGGTACCTGTGCCCGAACACGGCCGCGTTCAGCCGGAGCAGCCGCTCCAGTGCTATCTCGGCCTGTGCCTGGCCGACAGAAAGACCGCACGCCTGGCACAGCGCCGCAGTCGCCGCGGCATGGTTGTAGAGGCGTTCAAGCTCGAGCGCGACCGCACGTGCCCGTATCGCCGCAACTGGCGGCTCGATGCCCAGCGCGGCTTCGACGGCCGCCGCAAATGCCCAGCTGTTCCCGATGGCGCCGAGCCCTTCGGTTCGCTCGATGTGGAACAGCGCCTTCTCCGGGCTGGCGCCTTGGGCCCGGAACTCGACCCCGCGGTACTTGTGCCATGTGAACAGATAGAGGTCGACGATCTCCTCGCCACTGGTCACCAGACCGTAGTAGAGCGACTCCACGCCGGCCTGGCGTACTGGGCCAAACGGGAACTCGAAGGCCTGGCCGCCGACGACGTGGGGGGCATGTACTTCCTGCGGCGGCTCGGCCGGAGCGCGGCCGAGCCGCGGGAAGTCGGGTCCCTCCTGGGGCGGGATCGCCACCCGGTTGAGCGGCCTGCCGCCGGTCGGCCGGATCCCGAACTGCTCGTAAATCTCGCACTCCTCGACGAATGCGCCCGGGGCTATGTCGGAAAGCGCCGGGTAGGTCAGACCGTAGATCGCGGATTCGATGATCACGTAGCGTCGTCCCAGGTCCAGTGCCCAGACCAAGCGCAGCAGCACCGGGTCGGTCCCGGCGGCGAACACGTCGGCCAGCCGCGCACCGGGTGTTACGGCCAGATTATGGACGGCAGCCTCCAGTTCGCCAGGCGCGATCACGACCGTGTTAACCTGGCCTGCCATACCGGCCTGTTCCTGCTTGATCACGGTCATTAGGTCACCTCCGTCGCCAGCGGGCTCTCACTAGCCTTGGATCAGGTGAATCACGTAGGCAATGACGACAACCAGGAAGATGTACAGCAGATAGAGGTTGACGTCGCCGGACTGCATCGGCCGTATGAACTTGGCTAGCCACTTGACAGCGTTCACAACCGGGTCATAGAGGTAGCGCTGGAACAGTGGCAGGACCTCGAAGTCGTAGCGGACGGGGCCAGACCGGCCGGCTGGGTCATCTGATGCACGCTCGATATTGACGTCCGGCTGGTACAACTGGCTGAACGTGACCTTGATCGGATTGGCGAACGCGGCTCCGGTGTACTGCATGCGGGGACTGAACCTGAGCATGCCGCCGTCCCAGACTGGAACTGCCCGCGCCCGCGTGCCTCGGCCGACCACGTAGATCAGCAGCGGGACGGCTGACACCGCGACCAGGAACACGGCGAGGTAAGTGGGCGAGAACGCGGCGAAGTTCACGTGGGCCGGGATGATCGTCAGGTTCCCCGGCAGCAGTACCGGGCGCAGCTGGAACCCCGTCACCGCCCGCGCCACCTGGCCGAGCGCGATCAGGACCGCGGGCGCGCCGATGCTCAGCGCCGCGCAGGCAACCGCGAGCAGCGCGGGTCCGACCAGCGGCTGCCCGGTTTCCCGCGCCTCTTCCGCGGCCCGGCTGCGGGGCAGGCCGAGGAACCCGATCCCGTACGCGTGCGCGAACGCCATCACCGCAAGCCCGCCGGACAGGGCGAGCGCGGCGCCGGCCAGCACGAGCACCACTCCGGCCAGCGGCTGGATCCGGAATCC
>JASHTQ010000551.1 GCA_030040475.1 Streptosporangiaceae bacterium | reverse complement strand
CTGCCGTCCTTGCGGCCCGAGACGGTGTACGTGGGGGTGAGCGCCGGCAGCATCGCGATGGCCTCGATGTTCGGCGAGACGTATTTTGATCCGCCCAGATGCAGCGGGGAACGGCTCTCGTCCGAAGACATCGTATTCGCCGGACCCGAGGGAGAAATCACCATGACCCTGGTCATGGCTGAGGGGGTGGGACTCGTTGATTTCGCGATCATTCCGCACGTGGAATACGACGATCACCAAGACGTGGCAAACGCGGAAAAATGGGCCGGCCGGCTACCTGTACCGACGTACGCAATAGACGATGAGACGGCCGTCAAAGTGACCGACGGCACCGTTGAGGTCGTCTCCGAAGGGCACTGGAAGCTGTTCAGCCCCTGACCCAGAGAGCGCTCGGCCCGAACTCGGCCAGAGCGCGGCGGCAGGGACCTTTTCGAGCAGCCGGCACGGAGCTAGACTGCGCGCAGAGCGGCGGCAGGGAGGCTTGATGGTCTGGATTGGCGGCCCGCGACGAGACCCAGAAGACCGCCTGGGCCGGGGCCGCCGAGGACTCTACCTGCACGATCCTCCCCCTGGCTATCAACCGCCCCAGCCTAGGATGACGGCGAAGGACCGGCAGCGGATAGCACGCCGGGACTGGATCCTTGAGCACGTTCTCACGGTGATCCTGATACTTTCTGCCGCTGCGGTCATCTTGATCATTTGCCTTATCATCGCGACGCATCATTAGCGCGGACGCCTCAGCGCGGCCTGACCTGTACAAGCGATCGAAGCACCGGTCCTTGGCTACGCGATCTTCGCCATGGCCCTCGGGATCTGCGTCGGCACCCTGCTGCGCCGCACGCTGCCCGCACTGGGCGTCACCCTGGCCGGGTTCGCCGGCATCAGGCTCGCTATCGCACTCTGGCTCCGCAAGCACTACGTGCCGCCGGTCACCTTCTGGGTCCTCCGCCGACGGGACGCATGACCGGGCGGCCTGGGTAAGACAGACTTGCCTTATGCCATCTGAGCGGGACGTGCAGGCGTTCGACGAACGTGCCGCGTCATATGAGTCGGGTCGGCACGGGCAGCTGCACAAGGAGATTTCCGACCGCGTAGTCCAGCTTGCCCTCAGCCGGGTGCCGGCGCCGCGACGCGTCCTCGACGTGGGCTGCGGGACGGGTTACCTCCTGCGCCGGCTGGCATCCCGGCTGCCGCGGGCGAGCGAATTCCTCGGCGTCGACGCGGCACCGAAGATGATCGAGGTGGCGCGGTCGGCTTCGTCTGATGACCGGCTGAACTTCGTGCAGGGAACAGCCGAGCGGCTTCCCGCCGACGAAGGCGCCTACGACCTGGTGGTCAGCACCACGTCCTTTGACCACTGGACCGACCAGGCCGCCGGGATCCGCGAGTGCGCCCGCGCCCTCGCGCCGGGGGGCACGCTGGTGCTGACCGACCAGTTCTCGAGCCTGCTATGGCCGACAATGGTGGGGAGCCGCCGCGGCAAGGCGCGCACCAGGTCCCGCGCCAACAGGCTGATCATCGCCGCCGGACTGCGCGACCCGCAGTGGCATCCCTGCTACGCGGTCATCATTCAGAGCGTGACCGCGGTCAGATGAGCACGTCCATAGAGGTTCCAGAAGACATCGTCGAGCGGATCCGCGCGCTATGCCTGGCGCTGCCCGAGGTGACGGTGCGAGTCGACGACTCACTAACCGACGCGAGATCGACGGCGCGGTCGTTCGACATCCGCCGGAGGTCGTTCTGCTTGCTCGTGGCGTGGAAGGACTCGGCCGGCAAGCCCGTTCCGCTGCTCGTACTGCGCGCCGAACCCGACGAACGCGAGGCGTTGCTGTCCATCGGCCACCCGTTCTTCGCCTCGCGGGCGGGCCGTGATCGCATCGTGGTGGTGCTCACAGACGACACGGACTGGGAGGAGATCCGTGAGCTCGTGACCCAGAGCTACCGGATCCTGGCGCCGAAGAAGCTCACCGCCCTGCTTGACTGTCGGCGGCGGCCGTTCCGGGAGGCATCTGATGAGTAACAAGCCGCACCTGCGCCCCCATCAACAAAAACGGCAGGCGAGCCAGGTAACCAGGCTGCTCGTGGTGATTCTCATCATCGCGGTCTTCGCCCTCGCCATCGCCCTCGAGGCGACCGGCCACATCGTATTCCGCGGGAGGTGAGGCCGTGATCGACGCGTCGCAGGACGCCTTCGGGGCTGCCCTCCTCGACTGCCTGGCGGGCCGGGAGGTGCCCGGCCTTGTACTTGAACTCCAGGACGGCCAGTCCGGGCCTGCCATGCGTCCGGAGTGGTTCTTTCGCAGCTTCGGGCAGTGGGACTGGTGGGACCGGGAACTCCTGCCGCTCATCGAGCGCGGCCCCGTGCTGGACCTTGGTGCTGGCGCCGGCCGGGCATCGTTGTACTTGCAGGCGCGAGGGCTGCCCGTGACCGCCGTCGAGGCTTCGCCCGGAGCCGCGGAGGTATGCCGCCGCCGTGGCGTAGCCGATGTCCGGCTGGGTGACTTGAACGATCCTCCGTCTGACCTGCCGTGGGCAGGCGTGCTGCTGTCGTGCGGAAACCTCGGCCTCGGTGGCTCCTGGCAAGGAAACCGGCGGCTGCTCGCCCGGCTGGCCGAACTCACCCTGCCCGGCGCTGTCCTGGTCGGCGACTCGGTAACCCCGGACGGCCCGCCCCGGGTTGTCCTGCGGATCCGCTACCGGGACCTGGTCACGCCCTGGTGGTCTCAGTACAACATTCCGGCCGATCGGATGGCCGCCCTGGTAGATGGCACCGGCTGGCGCATGGACAGGCACCTGAAGGATGGTGACGACCATGCCGTCCTCTTGCGCCGGGCCTAGCCGGCGTACGGTACGGGCAGGTCAGGAACCGCTGACGCCGAGGTCGTCCGAGTGCCCGGCCGCGAGCCGCTTCCACTGCGGAGTGGGGCGCCCGTTGATGCGCCACTGCTCGCCGGTGTTCCGCCAGAACCGAGGCCAGCCGGGCGGGGAATCCTCGAAGGTCTCCTGACGGCCGTACACGGTCATGTCGAGCAGGCCGTACACAGACCCCATTGCCTCGGTGGCCCGGCCGGTGGCCCAGTAGGTCTCGAACACTCTCTCGCCGTCATGCAGGTAGCAGACGATCATGCCGAACCAGCGCCCGGCGACCAGCGCATCCCTGGAGGGCTCAACTGAGTACCAGGGCATGGGATACCCCATGAACTCGCGATAGCGGGCACTCTCCGCATACGGTCCCTCGGAGAAGGTGGCGAACGTGACGTCACGCGAGTGCAGGTAGGACAGGTCGCTGACCTGTCCGTTGCAGAACGTGCACCCGGAGCACTGGTCCTGCGCCGGCTTGCCGGCATGCCACATGTGGTAGTAGACGATCAGCTGGCGGCGGCCCTCGAACACCTCTGCCAGCGGGACCTGGCCATGCTCACCGGTCACCGGGATCGAGGGATCGACCTCGACCATGGGAAGCCGCCGCCGGGCCACGGCGATCGCGTCACCTTCCCGGGTGTGCGCCTTCTCCCGCACCAAAAGCTCGTCGAGCTGCGCCTGCCAGGTGGCCCGGTCGGTCACCTCGGGCATCGCCGCGACGCTCTCGGCTACTGGTCCCCGCTCGTTCCACGACTCATCGCTCATGATCGCCTCCGCGCGCTGTCCGTCCGGATGCTGTCGGTCTGAGTATCCAGACGATCGGCGGGCGGAAAACTCAGCGCGTCCGTGTTTCCTCGCTGCGATCCGTGGCGGCGATGCCCTTCGAAGCCCAGTCGAGACGGGCGCTGGGCCAGCATGCCTTGCCCATCTACTGATATCTAGCTATCTTTAGATCACGATGGCAGAGAAGACGGCACGAGGCAGCGGCGGCGGCCCGACGAAGAACATGGTGCTGCGGCTCGATCCGGAGCTGGCCGAACGGCTGGCGGGCATCGCGGAGGTGGAAGGACGTTCGGTGTCGGACGTTGCTCGCGAGGCGATCGTTGCTCTGGTGGAGGCCCGGCGCAAGGACAAGCGGTTCCGCAGGCTGCTGGAGGACAGCCTGGCCCGCCACCAGCGCCTGCTCGAGCTGTTGCGGGGCGATGAGCCGTGACCGCGCTGGATGTCGCCGATCTTGTCGTGATCGGAGGACGGGTACTCGGCCTGGCAACGGGTGCCGCGCTCGAACAGGTAGACCCGCAGGCCGCCGAGACGGCCCTGGCCGAAGCCCCGGTGCCGCCTTCCCTCCCCGACAGGTTCACCGCGGCCGCGGCCTGCGCGCACCTGATGAGCGGACTTCTGCAGCACCCCCCGTTTCCCGAACACCGGGAGCGGGTAGCGGCCGCGGTCGGGCTGCAGTTCCTCGCCGTCAACGGCTGGCAGGCCGACCTGGACCCGCCGCAGGTCGCCGCCATCGTCATCCAGTGCCTGGCATCGGGGCGCATCGAGCCTGACGACATGGCCGGGTGGCTGGCGGCCAGGCTGTCCGGGCCGGCTGCGAGCGGCATCAGGATGCCGCACATCAGGAATAAGAAGAGCCTCGCGCGACTCCCGCTTCACGGCCACGCCCGGCGCGCGCGCGGCGATGCCGGCCTGTCCGTCGATGGCCGGATGCTGGCGCGGTTCAGCGACCACGCCGCCACTGCCGTCTTCATGGCCCGTCAGGAGGCCAGGCGGCTCGGCCACGACAGCGTCGATCCCGAGCACCTGCTGCTCGGCCTGATCCGCGTCGGAGCGGGGACCGGGATCTCCGCGCTGGACAGGCTGGAGGTCAGCCGGGAGGCACTGCGCCGGCAGCTAGAGGAAAGCATCGGCCACGGCCTGGGAAGGACTCACGGCCCCGTCCGGTTCAGTCGGCCGCGCGGCCAGAAGGTCCTGAGCTCCGCGCTGCCCGAGGCGCTCGCGCACGGCACCACGGACATCTGCACCGCGCACCTCCTGCTCGCCCAGTACCACGACGACGGGCCCGCGTCCCGGACGCTCGCCGGGCTCGGCGCTACCGAGAGCCGGGTCCGCGACACCGTAGCGGCGCTGCGGGCGCAAACCCGCAAGGGCGTGTGAGCGCCGCCGATCGGGAGGCACGGCATGGCCAGGATCAGCTACGACGACCAGACCGCGGCTGCCTACCAGGCGGTTCGTGAGGTTCCGCGCGACGGGCTCGGCGAATGGCGTGACGCGATACGACGCCACCTCAGCCCGTCGCCCGGGATGACCGTGGCCGACGTGGGCGCGGGGACCGGCCAGTTCGCCGCCGCCCTCAGCGACTGGTTCGGTCTCAGCGTCGTCGCGGTCGAGCCGTCGGCGGCGATGCGGGCCCGCATCCCGCGCCGCCCTGGCATCCAGGTACTTGAGGGACACGCCAGCGCGCTCCCGCTCCCGGACGGCGCGGCGGACGGCGCCTGGCTGTCCCTGGTGATCCACCACATCCCCGACCTGGAAGCCGCCGCGCGGGAAATCGGCCGCGTTCTGCGCCCGGGCGCTCCGGTGCTTATCCGCCAGGGATTCGGCAAGGCCGACGACCGGATCGAGCTCGTCCGCTGGTTCCCCGAGACCGCGCGGACGGCCGATACCTTCCCCTCCGTCGAGCAGACCTGCCAGGCGTTCGCGGCCGCCGGGTTCAGCCGGGACGCCCTTGACCGGATTCCCGAGACCTACCCGGCCAGCCTCGCCGAGTTCCTCGCCCAGGCGGACACCTTCCGCCGCGCCGACACCACGATGCGCAGCCTGACCGACGAGGAATTCCTCCGCGGCAAAGAACGACTCCGCCGCGCCGTGCGCGACGCCGAGCAGGCACCCAGTCAGGAACCCAGAGTCAACTGGCTCGACCTTCTGGTCCTGCGCGCGGCCCGGCCAGCCTGCCGACCGTCGGCCACGACGTGAGACGGCATGCCGTCCCTAGGACGCATCCGGCCGCCGGTGCCGCCACCAGGCCCAGATGACGACGCCGGCGATGGGCGCGGCGCCGGCGACCATGGTCGCGCGGATTCCGGCCGCGGCCGCGATCCCGCCGCCGGCCAGTGCGCCCAGTGCCTCCGCGCCGCCCGCGACGGAGCCGTACAGGCTGCTGACCCTGCCCAGCAGGCCGTCGGGTACCCGGCGCTGGCGCATCGTGACCGCGACGATGTTGAACAGGGCGAATGCGGCGCTGCTTGCGGCGAGCATCGCGGCGGCGATGATCACGTCGGAGGTGAGCCCGAGGACGAGCTGGCTGGCGGCCATGACCAGCCCGGAAAACAGCAGCGATCGCCACGCTCCCATTCCCCGGATGAGGCGGGACCCGCTCGCGCCTGCCGCGATCCCGCCGAGAGCTCCGATCGCGAGCAGCGCGCCGTAAGCGCCGGGCTTCTGGCGCAGGACCTGGGTGACGTACAGGACGAGCACCGCGAACCAGGCGGCGTCCATCGCGGCGATGACGCCCGAAGCGACCGTGAGGTCCCTGATATCCGAGTGGCGTCGCAGCCACGATAGGCCCTCCGCGAGGTCGCGGCGCACCGGCGCGTTCTTCCTGCCCGGAGCCGTCGGCTGCGCAGGCTGGAACACGCTGGGCAGGGTGAGCAGCAGCAGCACGGCGATCCCGAGCGCCCCGGCGTTCACCGCGAACGGCAGGACCGCGGCCACGCCGAACAGCCAGCCGCCGGCCGCGGGCCCGGCCAGCTCGTTGCCGACGATCTGCCCGGCGATCACCCGGCCGTTGGCCCGGTCCAGGTCGGCGGGGTCCACGAGCCTGGGCACGCAGGTCGCGGCCGCGGTGTTGCGCAGCGCCGAGCCGACACCGGTGGTGAAAGCCGTGAGGTAGATCAGCGCCAGCCCGTCCGCGTGCACGAGGATCGCCGCGGCCAGCGCCGTTATGATGACCGCCCGCACGGTATCCACGGCCATCATGACCCGCCGCCGGTCGGTCCGGTCGACGATGACTCCCAGCCACGCGCCGATCAGCCACGGCAGGCTCTGCACCGCCGTCACGGCCGCGACGGCCGCGGGCGAGCGGGTGAGCTGGGCCGCCAGCAGCGGGAGAGCCGCCAGCCGGACGCCGTCGCCGAAGTTGGCCGCGAAACCCGACAGCCAGTAACGCAGGAATGGCCCCCGCAACGCGGCGGCATAGGCAGCCACGCCTCCATCATCGCACGCCGCGCCGATCGGCCCGGTGAGCCTGCACCCGTGGCCGGGCCTGTTCCCGGCACGCGCACCACGGCTCGTTCGGGATTAAATTCTTTTTAAAACCTTTATTTGCCCGAACGGGGAGTGGTTTGATCGGCCAAGTCCGGCTAACTCGCCGCTGGCCTGGCAGCCACGGCGGTTAAGGCAGCGATATGAGGCCGAGAAAGCACGTGGCGAGTTGCTGGACGACGTCGGCGTAGCCGTCGAAATCGTCAGGTTTGACGATGTAGGCGTTGGCGTGCAGGGCATAGCACTGTTCGATATCACGCTGCGCTCGGGAGGTCGTCAGCATCACTATCGGAATGGACAGGAATTCGGGGTCGCCCTTCAGGTCGGCGAGGACCTCAAGGCCATTGTAAATCGGCAGGTTGAGATCGAGCAGGATCAGGCTGGGGCGGGGCGCGCCGGGGTCTGTCCTGCGCACGAACTTGATCGCCTGCTCGCCATTACTGACGACATATAGCTGGACCGGGGTCAGCGACTGTTCAAAGGCTTCCCTGATCATTACGATATCGCCCGGGTTGTCCTCGACCAGCAGGACGATGGTCCTTTGCCGGTACCAGTTCGGCATCCGGTGCCTCCCCTGCGATCTGCCTGCCTGGTATGAGGATAATGCGGTGTACCGATGGAGAGGGAGTGCGATGGGCGCCGAGAGCGAGCGGGTGGCGGAATTCGGCAAGCTCGAGGACGGGCTGCGCCAGGCCGGTGACTGGTACCGGTGGGGACCCTACGTCAGCGAGCGGCAGTGGGGCACGGTACGCGAGGACTACAGCCCGGACGGGCGGGCGTGGGACTACCTGCCGCACGATCACGCCAGGTCCCGTGCCTACCGCTGGGGCGAGGACGGCCTGGCCGGGTTCTGCGACGTCGAGCAGCGGTTCTGCCTGGGCCTGGCGCTGTGGAACGGGCGCGACCCGATCCTCAAGGAGCGAGCCTTCGGGCTGACCGGCGAGCAGGGCAACCACGGCGAGGACGTCAAGGAGTACTGGTGGTACCTGGACGCGATCCCGAGCCACGCCTGGAACCGCTGGCGCTACCACTACCCGCAGGCCGCCTTTCCCTACGAGAACCTGATCGAGCAGAACGCCGCGCGGAACCGGCAGCAGCCCGAGTACGAACTCGCCGACACCGGGGTGTTCGACGAGGGCAGGTACTGGATCGTCGAGGTGCGCTACGCCAAGGCCGGGCCCGACGACCTGCTGATGGCGATCTCGGTCACCAACGCGGGCCCGGACGCCGACACCCTGCACGTGCTGCCGACCTCGTGGTTCCGCAACACCTGGGCCTGGGGCGAGGACACCGAACGCCCGACGCTCGCCGCGGCGCAGGCGGCACCGGCAGGCGCGGTGGCGGTCAGCGTCGACCACCCGTTCGTCGGCGCGCTCGAGCTGCTGGCCGGGGCCGGGCCGGACGGCGCGCTGCCCGAGGCGCTGTTCTGCGAGAACGAGACCAACGTGGCCAGGCTGTTCGGCGCGGCCCCGGAGACTCCCTACCCCAAGGACGGCATCAACGACCACGTGATCGACGGGGCGGCCACCGTCAACCCGGCGAAGACCGGCACCAAGTGCGCCTTCTGGTACCGGCTGACGCTGGCCGGCGGCGCGTCCGCCGAGCTGCGGCTGCGGCTGCGCCCGTCCGGTACGGCGGCCGCGGCGGCGGCAGGACCGGCTCCAGGGACGGCCGGCGCGGCGCTCGGCGAGGGGAGCGCCCTCGGTACGGCCGGCGCGCCGCTCGGCGCGGAGTTCAGCTGGGTGATGGTGGCCCGGCTGGCCGAGGCCGACGAGTTCTACACCGAGCTCACGCCCCGCGAGGCGACCGAGGACGAGGCGATGGTGATGCGCCAGGCGTTCGCCGGGATGCTGTGGAGCAAGCAGCTGTACTACTACGACGTGGCCCGCTGGCTGGACGGTGACCCGGGCGAGCCGTC
>JASHTQ010000550.1 GCA_030040475.1 Streptosporangiaceae bacterium | reverse complement strand
GCATCCAGCGCCGCCCGGCACGCCGCGACGGTCCCGGCCCGGACGGTCGCGAACGCGACCCGGCCGGACATCGTCCCCTTGGGCGGCGGTGACATGACGTCACCGCGCTGGACCAGGGTCACGGCACGGTCGGTTTCCGGCGGCAGGGCCGCCGGCTCGAACCGGATCGCCTCGATCGTGGTGTCGTCCTCCGGGGCGTAGAAGAAGCGCACCCCGGTGACCTCGGACCGATCCGAGATCAGCTCCGGCCGCCGGCCGCAGGCGACCGCGGCGGCGGCCAGGCCCGGATCGACTCCGCTGCCGAGCATCCCCAGGTAGGGGATGAGGTCGCCGCCGAGCCGCGCGTTGACCTCGATGACCTTCGGCCCGTCGGGCGTGAGCTTGTACTCGGCGTGCGTGATCCCGTCGGTGAACCCGAGCGCGTGGTGCGCCGCCCGCATCACCGAGGCAAGCTCCGGGTCCTTCAGCAGCGGATCGGCGGCGTCGACGACGTGCCCGACCTCCTCGAAGTAGGGCGGGTAGCCGATTTCCTTGCGCGCGACGAACATCGGCAGCACCTCGCCGTGATGCACGGCGGAGTCGACGCTGATCTCAGGCCCCGCCACGTACTCCTCGACGAGCACGCCCTCGTCGTAGCGCCACGAGCCGGGTACCTCGCAGTCGCGGGCGAACTCGAACTTCGCGGCAAGCTCGGTCGGCGACTCGGCGAGCACCACGCCGAGGCTGCCGCCCATCGCTCGCGGCTTGAGCACCACCGGGTAGCCGAACTGGCCGGCGATCGCGGCCGCCTGGCTCAGGTCGGCCACCAGGACCGAACGCGGCTGCGGCACGCCGCCCTCGTCCAGCGCCCTCCTGGTCAGGTACTTGTCCCTGCAGCGCATCACCATGTCGGGATCGCCGCCGGGCAGGCCGAGCGCCGCGGCGACCGTGGCGGATTGCAGGATCCGCGCCTCGTCCCAGCTCAGCACGCCCTGCACGGCCTCGCGCGCGGCGAGTTCGCGCGCCGCCGCGCACATCTGCGTGGCGTCCATCGTGTCGTCCATGTCCAGCACGGTCCAGCCGGCCAGGTAGCCCTTGGCCCAGGTCGGCTCGGCGCCGGTTAGCAGGTGGACGCGGTAGCGGGTGGCGATCGAGGCGAGCAGGTACTCCCGGAAGGCCGCCTTGCCCGTGCTGATCACGATCAGCAGCGGGTCGCCCTCGCCTGGCCTCATGACCGGCCCAGCAGGGCAGCGAGCGCCGCGGAGTCGGCGCCGGCTCCGGCGGACAGCGCCAGCAGCAGGCACCTGGCGGCAAGCGCGGAGTCGAAGCCGGTCAGCCGCAGCGCGTGCTCGGCGCGCTCCACCTCGGCGGCGGCAAGCTCGGCGGGCAGCCGTCCGTCGGCCGGCCGCTGCTGACCGCTCAGCTGGCCGGCCAGCAGCGGCCGGACCCAGTCGCAGAACGCCAGGTAGGACTCCCTGGTGAAGTTGCTCTCATACCGGTCCGGCCGGTCCCAGGACAGGTACAGCCGGACCAGCTCGCGGTCCTCGTCGGCCAGGAACTCATCGGCCCACAGCGCGTGGTTGCGGCTGGTCGAGAACTTCTGCCCGTCGAGCAGGTACAGCTCGTTCACCGTCGCGCCGCGCAGCAGCGGCCGGGAAATCCCGGCCGCGGCCAGGATCGCCGGGTAGAGGATCCCGAAGTAGAACGTGTTGTCGATGCCGTTGAAGTGCCAGACGCCCTCCACCTCGCCCCAGGCCTGCACCCGGCGCGCCAGGCTGTCCGCGCCGGGATCGAGCAGCTTGGCCGGGCCGTACAGGTAGCTGAGGCCGAGCTCGGTGGGGAAGTCGACGCGCAGCCCGGACAGCTCGCCGTCGCACTCGATCCCCCAGTTGGTGGGGTAGGCGACGGGGTAGTCGGGCAGCGGCGCGTGCAGGTAGTGGGCAAGCGCCGTACGCACCCGGCCGGGCAGCTCGGCCTGCTCCCACTCCGCGAGCAGGTGCGCCCGGTACTCCTCGAGCGGCAGGACGGGCACCGTGACGGGCATCGGCCGCAGGCTGCCGCCGCACCGGGCGCAGCTGGCGTCCACCAGGAGCTCGGCCGAGGTGAACCCGCCGCACGGCTCGCAGGACAGCCCGTTCGCCCCGGCACCGCAGATCGGGCACTTCCCGACCACGTAGGAATGGTGCATGGTGCGGCCGCAGTCCGCGCACGCGTGCAAGGTGACCTCGCGCATGCCGATCGATCCGGCGGCGATCAGCTCGGCGAGCATGCCGGTGACGGCGCGCTGGAAGTCGTCCTCCTCCGGGTCGAGGAACGCGTCGTAGCCGATGCCCGCCAGGTCGAACGCCGTGGTGATCTGCGCCCTGAACCCGGCCACCATCTCGTTCACCTCGACGCCGAGGTTCTCCGCCTTGGTCATCACGTAGTTCGGGTGGACGTCCACGCCGGCCAGCGTGACGATCCGGTCCCCCCGGGCCTTCGCGGCGCGTGAGGCGATGTCCGCGGCCAGGTACGGGCCGGACAGGTGACCGATGTGCAGCGGGCCGTTGACCGTGGGCTGTGGAATGACGATCACTGTCACGCCAGGCTGTTTGGTCACCAACTTTCACACCAGCCCCGGTATAAGGTACGTGAAACACAGAAAACTCATGCGACACTGCATGCTCCGCTCCCACTCCCTTCACGTTTGCCCGCGGCGAGGGCGGCGCGCGAGGCCACTATACGGCCGCATATCCCGGGCGGCTAGACCAGGTAACGATAAGCGGCGCCGAGGCTGTCACCATGCCGTTACCGAACGTTACCGACGGCAATTACCCGGCCGGCTGCGGCCAATTAGCACCACCCGGCCGTGGTGGCGATCCGTGACCGCGGGCGGCAGCGGGAAAACCAGGCATTGCGGCCCGGCGATACGACGTATAACCTTGGGGCGGGACATCTGCGGCAGTGGTTGCCTGGCGGCCAACTGCGCGGGCTACGCAGGGAGGACCCATTGAGTAATGGCAATTCTTCGCGTGATGCTGACGCCGTTCCTTTGTGGGACGAAGCATACGGCGCGGAGCATCTGAAAGACCAGCAGAATCTCTGGGGCGATCCGCCGGTCCCTTACGCCGCAAGGGCTGCCGAGCTGTTCAGCCAGAATCAAAGCAGGGTAGTAATTGACCTGCCCTGCGGTGACGGGCGTAACCTAGCCCCGCTCGCGAATGGCACGTCCATCCTGCTGGGCGCGGATACCTCGGCCACCGCGATGGGCATCGCCGAACGGGTGGCCGCCCGCGAGGGCATTACCGCGAAGACCGTATTCGTCCGGATGGACGCATTCGACACGGGCCTGCTCGACAATTCCGTAGACGGGATCTTCTGCTGGGATCTGCTCGGTCACCTGACTAATGTAGAGGATGCGCTAAAGGAACTTTACCGGATAATCAGGCCGGGCGGTATTATCGTCGCCAACATGTGGACGATGAACGACTGCCAGACCTCAGACCCGGATATCAGGGAAATCGCGCCGAAGGAATACATAGACCATTTCGACTTTTATTGCCGGTTCTATGACCAGGCCGATCTCGACGCGCTCCTTGCCGCCACCGGAATGGCCGCGGAATCCGTCGAGGTATGCACCTGGACCGAGCCGCCGCACGCCGATTACCGCACCTACACGCACGACCACGAGAGCCTCGCCTTCACGATCAGGAAGGCCGCTGCATGAGCATGCGGCTTGGTGAGCCAAGTCCGGCAGAACCCGAACTGCTCACGCCAGGGTTAAGCGCGGGCATCGGCTACTCGATCGCGCACCACGGCGAGCTGCTGCAGGGTGTGTTCGACGACGGCACCGGCCGGCTGCGGCGCGCCCTGGTGACGATGCCGCTGCCGGGCAGGGGCAGCCGGGCGGTGTTCTACCCGAGCCAGAGCCACTGGGGCGTGGTCGGACCGCCGGGGCTGACCAAGGCCAGGCGCGCGGCCATCTACGCGCTGCGCGAGTTCTCCGGCCACCCCTCGCCGGCCAAGGGCGGCCGGGTCGAGATCACGAGCAACGTCCCGCACGGCATCGGCATGGGCTCCTCGACCAGCGACGTCACGGCCACGATCAAGGCCGTGGCCGACTACCACGACGTGCGGCTGTCCCGGGAGGAGGTCGGCAGGCTGGCCGTCCTCGCCGAGGTCGCCTCGGACTCGGTGATGATCGACGACCGGGTCGTGCTGTTCGCGCACCGGGACGGCGCGGTGCTCGAGACCTTCGGCCACCGGCTGCCGCCCATGGTCGTGATCGGCTGTGACACCGCGCCCGGCCAAGAAGTCGAGACCCTCGGGCTGCCGCCGGCCGACTACACCGACGCGGAGGCCGGGCAGTTCCAGGTGCTGCGCGGCGCGCTGCGCCGGGCCATCGCGACCGAGGACGTCGGCCTGCTCGGCAAGGTCGCCACCGCGAGCGCCCGGATCAACCAGCGCTACCTGCCCAAACCGGGCCTGGAGCCGCTGATCGAGCTGGCGGCGCGGCACGGCGGGGCGGGCCTGCAGATCGCGCACAGCGGCACCGTGGCCGGGCTGATCTTCGACGCGCGCAGGCCGGACATCGACCTGGACGGCTGCCTGCAGCGGATCGCCGAGCTCGGGCTCACGGTCACCGACGTGATCGAGCCCGCCTACCAGCAGCTGAAGCAGCTCACGCACCGGCAGCGCAAGCCGGCGGCCCGGCTGGCGGCCTCGTGAGCATTCGCGGCAGCTTTTCCGAAGCGACCGACGCCTACCAGCTGCCCAGGCTGATCCGGCTCGGCCAGAACCTGTACGCCGCCTGTTTCACCCTGATGAAGATGGTTCCCGCGCGGTTCATCCTGCGCCGGGCGGCGGAGCAGGGAATGCTCGACGCGGGAACCGTCATAGTGGAGACCACTTCGGGCACCTTCGGTCTCGCGCTGGCCATGCAGGCGGTGCACATGGACCGGCGGCTGATCTTGGTCAGCGATCCGGTCATCGATGAGCGCCTTTATCGCCGGCTTACCGACCTCGGCGCGGTGGTCGAACGGGTTTCCGTCGAGCAGGGACGGGCGGCGGGCGGATACCAGGCCGCGCGGCTGACCCGGCTTGAGCAGATCATGGCGGAACTGGACGCCACCTTCTGCCCGTGGCAGTACTCGAACCCGGATAATCCACGCGCCTATAGCACCGTTGCGGAATATTTTCTTGAATGCCTCGGGCAGATCGATTGCATCGTCGGGCCGGTGGGCTCCGGCGGCTCGATGTGCGGAACGGTCAGGCACATCCGCGCGCTGTTGCCCGAATGCCGGGCGATCGGCGTGGACAGCCATTCCAGCATCCTGTTCGGCCATCCGGACGGCCCGCGCGAGCTGCGCGGCATGGGGATGAGCCTGATGCCGGCCAACATGGACCACCGGATCTTCGACCAGGTGCACTGGACCACGCCGCCCGCGGCCTACCAGGCGACCCGCCAGCTGCACCAGCGGCACGCGCTGTTCATGGGGCCGTCAAGCGGCGCCGCCTACCTGGCCGCGCGGTGGTGGGCCGACGCGAACCCGGACGCGCTGACCGTCGTGATGATGCCGGACGAGGGTTACCGGTACCAGGACACCGTCTACGACGACGACTGGCTGCGCCAGCGCGGCCACCTGAAGGAGGCGCTGCCCGCCGAGCCGATCCTGGCCGGCGACCCGACCCGGCCGGTGGGCTGCTGGATGGCCTACGACTGGGGCAGGCGCTCCTACGCCGAGGTCATGTCGGCGTACGGTGGGCCGCAGTGAGCGGAACAGCACGGCAAACGAGTACCGGCCGCCTGCAGGGCGAGCTCGGCCCGGGCACCCGCCGGGTCGTGTACGGCGAGCCGAGCCCGGCCGAGCTGGCCGCCGAGCTCGCCCTGATGACCCGGGTCGACCGGGCGCACCTGGTCATGCTCGCCGAGCGCGGGCTGATCCAGGCGCAGACCGCGGCGCGCCTGCTGGCCTGCATCGACGAGCTGGCCGCCGGGCAGTTCGCGGCTCTGCGCGACCGTCCCGCGCCGCGCGGGCTCTACCTGATGTACGAGGGCTACCTGATCGAGCGGCTCGGGCCCGAGGTCGGCGGGGTGCTGCAGTCCGGCCGGTCCCGCAACGACCTCAAGGCGACGATCACCCTGCTGCGGCTGCGCGAATGGCTGCTCGACTTCGCCGAGCAGGCGGTGCGGCTCGAGGCCATCCTGCTGTCCCGCGCCCGCGCGCACCGCAGCGTGCTGATGCCCGCCTACACCCACTTCCAGGCCGCGATGCCGATCAGCTACGGCTACTACCTGCTCGGCGTCGCCGGGGCCGTCGGCCGGGAGATCGATGCGCTGACCGCGGCAAGCCAGGGCACCGCGCAGTGCCCGCTCGGCGCAAGCGCGGTCGCGGGCACCGACCTGCCGATCGATCCGGCGCGGACCGCAAACCTGCTCGGCTTCGCCGCCCCCGCCCGGCACGCGATCGACGCGGTGGCCAGCAGGGACGTGCCGCTGCGCCTGCTGGCCTGCGCCGCCAGCCTGGCCATCGCGCTGAGCAGGCTCGGCACCGACCTGCAGCTGTGGAGCACCGCCGAGTTCGGCTTCGTCGAGTTCCCCGACCGCCTGGTCGGCGGCAGCTCGGCGATGCCGCAAAAGCGCAACGCGTTCCTGCTCGAGCACCTCAAGGCCAAGCCCGGCCACGTGACCGGGGCGTGGGCCGCCGCGGCGGGCATGATGACGGCGGCGCCGTTCACGAACTCGATCGAGGTCGGCACCGAGGCGATGGCCGCCGTGTGGCCCGGGCTGGACGCGGCACGGCAGTCGGTCCTGCTGGCCCAGGTCCTGGTCAGCGGCGCCAGGCCGGTCGCGGAGCGGATGCGAAGCCGGGCGGAGGACGGGTTCACCGCCGCGACCTGGCTCGCCAACCAGCTGGTGCGCCGGGGCGTCCCGTTCCGCACCGCCCATCACATGGTCGGCGACGCGGTCCGCCAGGCGGTGGCGGCGGGCTCCACCCGGCTGGCCGACTTCGGCCCGCCCGGCTGGCTGGACGGCATCGAGCTGGACGGCACCAAGCTGGCCGACCTCGACCTGCCCGGCGTGATGCGAGCCCACGCGCACGGCGGCGGCCCCGGCGCGTTCGAGGGCACCCTGGGCGAGGCGGTGACCACCTGGGCCGCGCACCGCCGCGAGCAGCACGACAACCGAGCCGCCGCCCGCGCAGCCGCCGCGGCCCT
>JASHTQ010000549.1 GCA_030040475.1 Streptosporangiaceae bacterium | reverse complement strand
GTGCAAACGCCGTTGCAGTAGTTTAGTGTTCCGGTGCGTCGATTGCATAGCCTGTCACCCTTATCCGATCCATTTATCTACAAGGAGTTTCAGGCTAAGCACGTAAGGTAATCACCTACGTCTGATGCGCACGTTTGCATACTTCGCTCACTACTCAAAGTGACCGAGTGATGCGCGGTGACTTACACCTGTCCAGGCGTGCCGAGCTCGCCGAAGATGCGCTACCCTATGGTTCGCCGGGACGGGCTGTCCCCGGGGTCGCGATCCCTTCAGCCCAACCCGCACCGGGCGATTGGCTCAGCGGGAGAGCGCCTCGTTCACACCGAGGAGGTCACTGGTTCGATCCCAGTATCGCCCACCCAGCTCAGCGGCCAGTTGCGATCTTGCAACTGGCCGTTTTTGATGCCTGTACAGCACTGAAGTACAGCAACGGCCGCTAGCTGCCCAGCCATTGGCTGAGCTTCTTGAGCGCGTCGCATGTGCCAGCCGAGGGGACGCCGGTGCAGATCTCCATCGTGACGGCGATCTTACTGTGCCGCGGAACACGCATCCCGAGGCGAATGCACGTCGAGGACTGCCAGCAGGGAGCTGCAGGTCTTGCGCGTGTTGTGCACCGTTGTCCTAGGCGCCCGGGATCTGATCATGCAGAGCTAGCGGCAGGGGATTTTCGGGTATGCGAGCACGGCGAGCACGGCGACCAGGGCGGCTAGGGCGAGTGGTTCGGGGGCGGCAGGTTCGAGTAGGTCGAGACCGGATCGGCATGCCAGGTAGGTCGACAGCGGCGGAAGTCGGCCGCGGGCACCCAGGTCAGCGCGCCGCAATCCAGCATGGCCGCGACGGTGAAGCTACGTCCCAGGTCGTGGACGCGGGACCGCGGTCCCAGGGAACGGCGCCGATCCTGGCGGGCCGACAGCTATCTGCAGCGCTGGATGAAATCAGGATGCGCTCCGGCGGCCGCTAGCCCCATATACTAGTCATCAGATGTATCGTCCGGGGGCTGGCCGGATTGAGGACCGCGCGGCCGGGTGCCGTGCGCGTCCCGCCGGAGACGCGCACGGAGTTTCGGCCACCGATCAAGTCGAGAGGACAAGGTGCGCGTGTGAGCGTCACCGATGAGGCGATCGAGAAGATCAAGGCGATGATTGTCTCCGGAGATTTGCGCCCCGGAGAACGTCTGCCTGTCGAGGATAAGCTCGCGGCGAAGCTGGGCATATCCCGCAGCTCGTTGCGTGAGGCAGTACGGGCGCTGTCGCTGGTGCACATCCTTGACGTCCGTCAGGGAGACGGCACCTATGTGACAAGCCTGCAACCCGAGTTGCTACTCGACGCGGTTAGCTTCGTGATCGATTTTCATCGCGACGATTCAGTGCTGCAGTTCCTTGAGGTTCGCCGCATTGTCGAGCCCGCGGCTACCGCGTCAGCGGCGATGGTCGCCACAGCGGAAGACATCGAACGGCTGGACAATGTTCTGTCGAAGGTTTCGACGGACAGCAATGCTCAGCAATTCATTGAGCTCGACCGCGAGTTCCATCGGCAAGTAGTGGCCATTTGCCGCAATCCGGTGCTTGTGTCCCTGCTTGACTCGATCTCAGGACCGACCCATCGGGCGCGGGTCTGGCGGGGGGTCACGGACTCGGACGCGCTCGACCGCACGCTGGGAGAACACCGCGGAATCCTGGACGCTATCGCCCGGCATCAGCCAGATGTGGCCGCCGCCCGGGCGATAGCGCATATCGCAGGACTCGAGGACTGGATACGCCTAGCGGGCGACCATGACCTGTCCGGCGGCAAGAAAGTGGCGCCGCAGGTTCATCGCCTGATTCCCAGCCCCGAGGCGGTATAGACGTCGTCGATAGCGGCCATGTTGGCGATCGCGTCCGCCCCGCCGGTGAGGGGTTCCTCCTCGCCCGAGACGGCACGGCAGAAGGCGCGCAGCTGATAGTCGTAGGACGTTCCAGCAGCCTCGATGACCTCGTCGACCGTGGTTGCGTCCGCTAGCTCGGCCTGGATGCGATGCCCCCACTGGGGGGCCATCGGGTTGAGGACCTTGAGCCGGCCGCCGCGGCCGCTGGCGCTTACGGACATCGACTCCGGCCAGGATGTCTTGCCGACCATCGAGCAGCTCAGCACGGCGTCGAGGCTGTCACCGAACTTGAGGCTGGCCTCCATGGACAGGTCGATGCCCTTCGGGCCTTCCACGGCCGTCGCGCTGACCACGCGCGGATTGCCGCCGGCGAGCGTCCGGGCTACGTGCATGCAGTAGCAGCCGAGGTCCATGAACGAGCCGCCGGCCAGGGCGAGGTCGTACCTTGTGTTCTCCGGCGGGACCGAGATGCTGAACCTGGCCTCGAGTTCCTCGAGCGGCCCGATGGCGCGGGCGAGCTCGATCATCCGGTCGGCGACGGGATGGTAGCGCCAGTGATAGGCCTCAACGAGCACTCGTCCGGTACGTTCCGCCGCTGCGACCATCTCGGCCGCCTGGGCGGCGTTGGACGCGAGAGGCTTCTCGCACAGCACATGATGGCCCGCTTCGAGCGCCGCGATAGCCCATCGCGCGTGCAGCGAGTTGACCAGGGGGACGTAGATCGCGTCCAGCGAATCATCCGCGAGGAGCTCGTCGTAGCTGCGGTGGACAACCGGAATCTCGTGCTCCTTGGCGAACTTCTCCGCACGTTCGGGGTCGCGGGCGGCTACGGCCACCACTTCGACCTCGTCGACCTTGCGGGCGGGCTCGATCAGCGCCCTCCCCACGATCCCAGCTGCTCCGATTACGCCTATCCGCATGATGCTGCCTTCCACCGGGGTGAATGATTGCTGTGCTATCCGCCTCCGCGGCCGGGGCGGATGTCACCAGGAGACTCATTCGCGGCGCGCTCACTGCGCCGAATGACTCTCGGGATCGGGACCCATGCGCTGCTGCGGCAGCCCCGAGATCTGCTTCATCTCCGAGTCGTCGAGCGTGAAGTCGAAGACGGCGAGGTTCTCTGCCATCCGCTGCGGGCTTGACGACTTCGGAATCACGACATTGCCGAGCTGTACATGCCACCGCAATACGATCTGCGCCGGGGTGCGACCCTTATCCGCCGCGATCCGGCGTATAAGCGGATTTCCGAGCAGACTCCCGCCCTGGCCGAGCGGCGCCCAGGCCTGCGTCAGGATTCCGTGTTCGGCGTGGAACTCTCGCAGGCTCTCTTGGTGATAGGACGGATGGAGTTCCACCTGGTTAACCACGGGGGGCACGTCGGTCTCCGTGAGCAGCCGGCGTAGATGCGGCACGGTGAAGTTGGAAACCCCGATTGATCGAACGACTCCGCTTGCCTGGAGTTCCTCCAGGGCACGCCAGGTAGCGATGTACTCGTCGAACATGGGCATGGGCCAGTGGATGAGGAGCAGGTCGAGCACGTCGGCTCCGAGCGCCCTCCTGCTCTCCTCGAACGAGGCCATCGCCTTGGCGCGTCCCTGGTTGCGGTTCGCGATCTTGGTCGTGATGAGCAGCTGATCGCGGGCCACCGCGCCGGCGGCCAGCGCCTGCCCCACGCCGTCCTCGTTGCCGTAGGTCTGAGCGGTGTCGACGAGGTGATAGCCAAGGCCGACCGCGGCCGACAGCACCTGGCCGAGCTCGCCGGGCGGGATGAGCCTGAGGCCAAGGCCGATCTGCGGAATCTGACGGCCATCGTTCATCACGAGAATCGGCGCACTCACCATGACGTCCTCGCCTCCTCGGGTCTTGGCCAACAGTAACCAGCCATGTCGCGCTGCAACCGCCGCGGGAAGTGGTGCGCCGCGTTCTTCCAAAACAAGGGCGGCTTCTTACAAGAGCAGGCCATCGGGTAGCAGGTAGCGTGAGGACCCTCCCGCCTCGCTGTCCGCGGAGGTCCGATCTTGCCTGCTGCACGCACGCTGGCCCGGCCGTGAAGGCCTGCGTGGTGGCGCCCGGCGGCGCGGTCACGGTCGTCGACCGTCCCGAACCCCGTGCGGCGGGGAACATCGTGAAGGTCCAGGTCACGATCACGCCAATGTGCACCGAGTTCAAGGCCCGGCGCGCCGGTGCCCCGAGCGACGTCCTCGGGCACGAGGCCGCGGGAATCGTCGCGGACCCGGCTGACTCACAGCTCGTCCGCGAGGGTGACCGCGTTGTCGTCATGCCTGGTAACGGATGCGGCCAGTGCCGCCTGTGCACGATGGGAGAACACATCTACTGCCGCCGCCAGCGTGACGTCCTGGCTGAGACCGGTTCCCGGTACGGGACGGCGACCTACGCCGAGTACCTCATCAAGCCGGACTGGCTGTTGCTGCCGGTTCCCGCTGACGTCAGCCTGAAGCATGCCGCCCTCGCGTGCTGCGGGTTGGGACCGGGCCTGAACGCGATGCGGCGGCTAGAAGTGTCCGAAGGCGATACCGTCCTGGTGTCCGGCTGTGGCCCGGTGGGGCTTGGCGCGACCGTGCACGCGATCGCACGAGGCGCGCGGGTCATCGCGGTGGAGCCCAACGAGTACCGGGCGCGCCTGGCGTTGCGGCTGGGCGCGGTCAGCAGCCTCGACCCCGGCGATCCGGCCTTCCCGCGAATCATCGGTGAGCTGACGGACGGCTTCGGTGCAAGCTGTGCCATCGAGACGAGCGGCGTGCTCTCGGCGCCGGCGCAGCTATTGCCGGCCTTGTGGCCGCTCGGCCGGATGGCCCTGCTCGCCTGGGACGCTCAGGTACGACTGCCTCCGCTGGTCCCGCATGGCGTGGCAATACACGGGTGCTGGCACTGGAATCACCTGCGCGATACGGCCGTCATGTGGACGCTAATCCGCGAACACGGGCGAGCGCTCGACGCGATGATCACGCACGAGTTGGGGCTCGACAGCGTGGCGCAGGCCATGGACCTGCAAGACACCGGCCGCTGCGGCAAGGTGCTGCTTTACCAATGAGGAGAAAATTATGAAATATCGGGCACTGGGCAATTCCGGGCTCGTCGTTTCCGTGCTGGCGCTAGGCTGCAACAACTTCGGCGGGCGAATGGATCTCGAATCCTCCCGACGGGTGGTGGACGCGGCGATCGACGTCGGCATCACGCTATTTGACACCGCCGACATCTACGGAAACCTCTTCGGCAATATCGGCGGCTCGGAGATCGCGCTCGGCGACATGCTCGAGGGCAGGCGCGACAAGATCCTGCTGGCCACCAAGTTCGGCTACACCGACCGCGATATGGGGTACGGAGCGGTCGCAGGTGCCAAGGCCGGGCGGGCCTACATCCGCCGCGCGATCGAGGCCAGCCTGCGACGCCTGCGCACCGACTACATCGATCTCTACCAGTTGCACGCACCCGATCACACGACGCCGATGGTGGAGACCCTGGCCGCGCTGCACGAACTGGTCCAGGAAGGAAAAGTCCGGTACGTAGGCCACTCCAATCTCAACGGGTGGCAGCTCGCCGAGGCCGACCACGTGGCAAGGGAAAACCATCTCACGCCCTTTATCTCCGCGCAGAACCGCTGGTCGCTGCTGGACCGGGAGTGGGAGGCCGTCGTGGTGCCCGCGGCAATCCACTACAAAATCGGCATGCTGCCCTATATGCCGCTCGCGCAGGGGCTGCTGACCGGGAAGGTAAGGAGGGGTGAGCCGCTGCCGGCCGGCACGAAGATCGCGGGCTCCCCGGCGATGGTCACGGACGCGAGGCTCGACCAGGTGGAGCGGCTGTCGAAATGGGGCGCGGAGAACGGGCGCTCGCTGCTAGAGATCGCCCTCGGCGGGCTGGCCGGCCGGGCCTGCGTCGGCTCGGTTGTCGCGGGCGCGAGCTCGCCGGATCAGCTTCGAGCCAACGCCGAGGCGGTGCTGTGGCAGCCGACTCAGGAAGAACTCGACGCGATCGACGCGATCGTGCCGCCGCCCGCCCCGCCGACATACTGATACAGGAAGGAATGTCATGAATTACTCGAATTACGACGAGACGCTGTACCAGAACAAGAAGCTCGCGGTACGCACCACGAAAATCCCCGGCGTGCTCGTCGTGGAGCAGGTGATCAATGCTGACGGCCGCGGCTGGATGAAGGAAAACTTCCAGCTTAGCGCGCTCCTCCCGCTGGGCTTTCCGGATGATTTTACGCCGGTCGGCAATCAGGTCGCCTCTATCGAGCGCCGCGGCTTCACCCGGGGCATCCACGCGGACACCGTCAATAAATTCATCAGCGTGACCAGGGGTGAAGCGTTTGCGGCCATCGTCGACCTGCGGGAAGGCGACACGTTCGGCGTCGTCGAGACCGTCTCCCTCAACCCGTCGATAGGCATCTACGTGCCCAAGGGCTGCGGGAACTCTTATCAGACCCTTGTCGACGATGTCCAGTACACCTATCTGGAGGATCAGCGGACTTCCCCCGATCCGTCGACCAACGTCGCCCTCGGGGATCCGGACCTCGCCGTCGCATGGCCCATTCCGCTCCAGGAGGCAGCGATGCTCGCCGACGATCGTGACCGGCCCGCGCTGCCCGACGTGGTACCGGTGAAGCGCTGACACGGCGCGCGGAAGGATGGGAATGGGCAAATACGGGTTCAAGGCCGTACGCGAGCCCGAGCCGAGTGTCCCGTGGGAGGAACTCCGGCGGCCGCTGCCGGAATGGTTCACGGACGCGAAGCTCGGGATAATGGTTCACTGGGGCGCCTATTCGGTGCCCGCGTGGGCCGAGCCGACTGGAGAACTCGGCGCGGTCGACGGGGACACCTGGTTCCGGCACAACCCGTACGCCGAATGGTACTGGAACACCATCCGCTTCAAAGACAGCCCGGCCCGCGAGCATCACCGGCAGGTCTACGGCGACGCGGCCTATGACGACTTCCTCGACGAGTGGTCGGCCGACGAGTTCGACCCGGCGTCCTGGGCCGCGCTCTTTGCCCGGGCGGGGGCCCGGTACGTCATTCCCGTGGCCAAGCACCACGACGGGATCGCGCTGTGGAACGCCCCTGGGACTGGGACGCGCAATACGGTCGCCCGCGGCCCGCGCCGTGACCTGCTCCACGATATCCAGGCCGCGGTGCGGCGGGCCGGGATGCGCTTCGGCGTCTACTACTCGGGCGGGCTCGACTGGTACGTGACCGGCCTGCCGGCCCACGACCTGCTCCCGGATCATGACATCTTCACGTCCGTCCGGGACCCTCGCCACCGGCCGGTGGACGCCGCCTACGCGGCTTACGCCTACGGCCACGTGCGGGACCTGATCGACCGTTACCGGCCGAGCGTGCTGTGGAACGACATCGAATGGCCTGACGCGGGGAAGCACGCCGGGTCGCTGGGACTGATGGAGCTGTTCCGGTATTACTACGCAGAGGTACCGGACGGTGTGGTAAACGACCGCTGGGGGGACGCCACTCATTACGACTTCCGGACCAGCGAGTACCAGGCCCACCGAGAGAAGGAGCAGGACGGGAGCTGGGAGAACTGCCGTGGGATAGGGATGTCGTTCGGTTACAACCAGGTGGAAGACGAGCGGCACCTGCTCAGCCCGTCCAGGCTGTGCATGCACCTGACGGACGTGGTCTCACGCGGCGGGAACCTCCTGCTGAACGTCGGACCTACCGCCAGCGGGGCCATCCCGCGGGCACAGCGCGCCGTGCTCACCCGGCTCGGCGACTGGATGGAGTACTGCGCCCCGGCGATCTACGGAACCTGGCCGCTGTCGCCGGATGCCGCCCGGAGTTCGGACGAGCCGTGGGTCCGGTGGACCGCTACCGGCAGCCATGCATGGGCGATCGTCCGGTCTCCCGGACCGCTGCGGCTGGCCGTCAGCACCGATCGGCTGGATACGGCCTCCGCCGTGACCGCAACGGGGAAGGCGATCCCGGTGACTGAGGACGGCGCCGGGCTGGTGCTGACGGTGCCGCCGCTGATCGAGGGCCTGCCCGTCGCGGTGCGCTTCGCATTGCGGTTACCTGCGCTTTCCGCCCTGCCTGCCTGGCCGCCGAACGTCTCGCGTTCGCGTGCCGGAGCGGTAGCAGGGCGCGGGTCCGCGCTGCCCGCCACGACACGGTGGGACGCCGGACAGACTGAGAGGCATCACTATTGATCTGATGAAAGCATCGTGCTAATGTCCGTTTCTAGCGTAATAACGCATAAGACATACTCAAGGTCGGCTTATTCGTCAGACGTATCAAAGAAGTGCTGCCGGGCTACTCGCCTGCCATCGGCAATTCGCAGCGGTGCAACTCGGCAGTCAGCCGGGCGGTGCCTGAGGGACGCAGGAGGGGACGATGAGGTCCGGCTATGACTCGCATAGCTGCGTGTTGCGGCGGCGAACCTTGGCACGGGCTAATGGGAACCGGTTCGTCGGCGGGCTCGGCCGTCGGCCGATGAACTGCCCGGACGTGGGCGCGGAAGTGCCGCTCGACTACTGGGGAAGCGCGCTGACCGAGGCTCTCAACCTGATGCCGCACATCCCGGCCTACCTCAAGGACAAAGAGAGGCGATTCCTGTGGTGCAGCGAGGGCCTGGTTCGGCTGGCCGGCTTTCAGACCGACCGCCAGCTGCTCGGGCTCCGCGACGAGGACGTGGCTCCGGCAGATCTCGCTGTCCAGTACCGCGCTAACGAGGAGCAGGTACTGGAGCATGGTCGGCGGTTCGTGGGGCTCGTTGAGCTCGTCCGGAAGCCGGGCGGGCCGTCGACCTGGTACCTGAGCACGAAGCTTCCCGTCCTCACGGTCGACGGAACCATCATCGGCCTAGTGGGAGTGACGCGGCCGCTGGAGAAGCGGGCACTGGCCGCCCAACCGCCCGATCCCCTGCTTCCGGCCATCACGCTCATCGCAAAGGAGATGCATCGCCGGCTGACCGTTGCCGACATGGCGAAGGCCGCCGCAATGTCGGCGAGCCAGTTCACCAGGCGCTTCAAGACGCAGTTTGGCGACACTCCGCACCAGTACTTGCGCCGGATGCGGCTGACGGCCGCATGTGACCTGCTCTGCAGCACGGAGCTGCCGATAGCGGCGATAGCGGCGGCTACCGGGTACTCCGACCAGAGCCATTTCTCCAATGACTTCGCCAGGGACCAGCAGTCCACGCCAAGCGCTTACCGCAAGCGATTCCGCGGCATTGGGGTAGCGAGCATATGACAGAGGCCACGATCAGGTTCAAAGATCGCCCCATCGTGGCGGGAAGCACGCTGGCCCTGCCGGCCAGGCGCGGCGGCGCCTGTGTCGGCGGCTCCGCCGCGGCCAGCGTCTGGTCGGCCGACCTGGCAAGGCTGCGGCGGTCCGGATTCGAGGCGATCGACCTCGTCGATACCTGGCTTTCCCCAGGCGAACTGGGGTCCGGCGAACTCGCCGAACTGCGTAACGTCATCAACGGCCTGGGCCTGACGCTCACTGGGATCAGCGTGATCCGCAAGAGCATCATCGATCCCCGCGACGGAGCGGCGAATCTCGAGCACACCCGGGCCAGCATCGACGCGGCGGTCACCCTCGGCGCCCCGCTCGTATGCATCGGCTTCCACCGGCCGCTCACCGCCGAGCAGTCGGGGCAGTGGCCCTTCTGGTCCGTCGACGCTCCTGGCGACGAGCGCGACGCGACCGTCTGGCAGTTGGCAGTCACCAGGCTCCGTGAGGTATGCCAGTATGCCGCGGAGCGCGGCATCCAGGTATCCCTGGAACTGTACGAGCGGACCCTGCTCGGCAGCGGCGCCGACGCGGCGAGACTTGTCACCGACGTCGGCGCCCCGAACCTGGGGCTGAATCCCGACCTGGCTAATCTCTACCGGGAGCCGCGCGAGCTCGGCGAAGCGTGGCAGGAGACCCTGCGCCGCAGCCTGCCGTATATGAACTACTGGCACGTCAAGAACTTCCGGCGTGCTCCGGTGTGGCCGGCCGGGCCGTTTGTCACGTTTCCCACCGCGATGGCGGACGGGGACATCGACTACGCCGAGGCCTTCCGGATGGCGGCGAACGCCGGATACTCCGGCCCGATCTGCATCGAGCACTACGGCGGCGACCGCGTCTGGGAACAACGAAGCGCGCTTCGCTACGTGACCTGGCTGCTCGGCGAGATGGAGGCCTGACCCACGGGACAGGCTGACGGCGCCGCGGCCCGCGCGCAAGCGCGCCGCGCTCGGCATGCCTGCCGCGCAAGGCCGAACTCGGTTGATATCATCTGATGACTGATGGATCTCTCCGTCCCGCCGGGACGCCGTCGAGTGCGCCGCCGGCCCACTGCCGCGGTCGGCTCGCGGCCGGGGACACGCCCTCGTTTGTTTGCCGATCCCATGTCAGAAGGCTCTTCCCAGCGATGGCCGCTGCCTCCTAGATGGCTGACGGACTTGCGCAGGGCCGATCTTGACGACGTAGCATCAGGATGGTAAGAACTGTTTCAGTCGCATTTCATCGGATGTCTTGTCTCTGAGGGGTTGGCGTAGGCATGCCGGCACCTATGACGCGCGGGCAATCCGATTGTCCATACCGGTGCGAGGAGGCATGCACGTGGATATGACGCTTACGGAGACGCCGGGGTGGATAGCACGCCCTAGCCGGCTGTCCGCGGCCTGGCGGAGGCGTTCGTGACCAGTCCGGATCCGCAGCCGGAGGGTGGGGATGCGCGGGTCGTCTTGGAGGCCAGGGCGGTCACGAAACACTTCGGCGGCGTCGCCGCGCTCACCCACGGTGACTTCCAGCTGCGCGAGGGCGAAGTGCACGCGATCGTCGGTGATAACGGCGCGGGCAAGTCAACCCTGCTGAAGATCATCGCCGGCGCCCACCACCCAGACGGGGGCGAGCTCCTGATCAACGGCAAGCCGGTCACGCTGGCTAATCCCCGGGCTGCCCAGGAATCGGGAGTCGCAACGGTCTTCCAGGATCTAGGACTCATCGACCATCTCGACGCGGCAGCCAACCTGTTCCTGGGCCGGGAGATCTACCGGCGCGCACCCCTGTCGTGGCTGGGCATCCTCGACAAGAAGGAGATGCGCAGGAGAGCCGCCCAGGAGATCGTGCGGCTGAAGGTGAACATCGGCTCCGTGAACCAGATGCTGGGCGGCATGTCGGGCGGGCAGCGCCAGGCGATCGCAGTGGCACGGGCCGCGGCATTCGGAACGCGCATCATCCTCATGGACGAGCCAACGGCGGCGCTGGGAGTACGCGAGACGGCAGCCGTATGTGATCTCATCCGGAAATTGTCGTACGACGGAATGTCAGTGGTCGTCGTCAGCCACAGCATGCCCGACGTTTTCGCCGTGTCAGAACGGATAACCGTGCTCAGGCACGGGCGCACCGTCAAGACAGTCAGGACCTCGGACTGCAGCGCCGAGGAGATCGTCGGCATGATGACCGGCGCACTCGAACCGGCAATCCTTCCCCAGGCCACCGAGAGAGCCTAAGAGGAAAGGTCGATGACTAGCATCCAAAGCAGGCCGCCAATAACCGACGTGGCGGGCACGCGGCATGTCCGGCCCGGCTTCAGGCTGTGGCTCAAGAACCGTGACGTCCAGCGGGTCATCATCAACGTTTCCGTCATGGTCCTGCTGGGCATAGCTGTGCAGATCGCGGTCGGGCACTTTTTCTCGGCCCGGAATCTGTGGGGCCTGTTCGTGCAGATCGGCGTCGTCGCCGTCATCGCGGCGCCCATCTCGATCGTGATGGTGGCGGGCTCCATCGACGTCTCCCTCGGCGGGATCGTCGTGCTGTCATCGGTGGTCTCGGGCATCCTGGCCGCGCACGGAATGGCGCTGTGGCTGTCATTCCTGGTCGCGGTCCTTGTGGGTGCGCTCATCGGACTTTTCAACAGCTTCCTGATCCTGTGCGTCGGAATCACCAGCCTGATCGCGACGATCGGCACGCTCTACGTCACCCAGGGCATCGGGAACCTCTTGACCAATGGCCTGCCGGTATCGGGCGTCCCAGCCGACTACGCCACAATTGGATCCGATACGATCGGCAACAGCCCGATCCCGTTCCAGGCTCCCATCGTGCTGGTCGTCCTGGTTCTGTTCATCGCCATCCAGCGCTATACCAGCCTGGGCCGCTACGCGGTGGCCGTCGGCAGCAACCGGCGCGGAGCGTTCCTTAACGGCGTTCCCGTGCGCCGGACGATCACGCTGTGCCTCGTCCTTTCCGGGGCGGCGGCCGGCTGGGGCGGCGTGCTTTACGGGTCACGTATCGGGACTCCTGTGCCCGTCGTCGACCAGGACCTGCTGTTCCAGGTGATAGTCGCCTGCGTGGTCGGCGGAACCGCCCTGACCGGCGGGCGCGGCACGGTCTTCGGGGCATTCACCGGGGCGATGCTCATAGCCACCGTCAACGACGCACTCGACTTGTTCGGAGTCTCAATTTTCTGGCAATACATCGCGCTTGGCGGGCTGCTGGTCCTAGCCGTCGGGTTCGATACGGGGGTTCGCGAAACGATCATACGCCGACGACTTAGCCTGCCGGATCTCGAAAACATCTAAGCCCGCTGAAACGTAGCCAGATATGAACGTCCGCCTTACTGGCGCGTGCCCGTAAATGCCCAAATCCCCTTTACCGGAGGACACAACAATGATAATAACCGCTCTCCCCAAAGCCAATGGACAGAAAAGACGCTGGCCACTCATCGCAACGGTCTCGGCGATGCTGCTGCTGGCCCTTTCGCTTGCCGCCTGCAGTTCCGCGGGCTCAAGTTCAAGTGCCGGTTCGGGTACCAGCGCAGCGGCTAGTGCGAAGGCCAGCTCAGCTACGCCCCTGGCCGGGAAGAAGATCCTCGTCGTCCCTTACTGGCTCGACAATTTCAACACGGCTTACACAAGCTGGCTTCGTCGGCTCCTGGGAGCCGAAGGCGCGCAGGTGACCGTCATTAACGCAAACGGGGTCGCGTCGCAGCAACTCAACGCCATCACCAGTGCTGTCGATACCGGCGAGTACAACGGCATCATCTGGGCCCCCATAGACCTGGGCACTGCCGATAACACGGTGAAGCAGATAGAGGCTGCGGGCATCCCCCAGGTGGTCTTCGAGGGCGATCTGCCGAGTTCGGTTCATATACCTCAGGTGAACCTGGATGAGCAGAACTCTCTAACGGCGGCGGGTGTAATCGCGGCCACGTACATCAAGGCTCACCCCGCGCTGGGGTCGGCGCCGCTGGCGGCCTTCATGGGCGTGTATCCGCAGAATGCCACCTGCATCCTGCGGATGCACAGCTTCCTCAACGGCATGCGCAGCGTCATGCCGAATGCCCAGGTTGTCTACTTCGGGGCAGCCTCGAGCGAGGAGGACGCGGCGAACAAGATGGCCGACTTCATCACCAGCGCGAAGAAATTCAATGTCACCGACGGCTGCGGCAGCGCGAGCACCCTGGGCGTGCTCGCGGCGTTGAAGTCCGCGGGGCTGGCCAACGCCACGGACAAGAACCCGCAGAAGGTTTTCGTCATGACCCAGGACGGAACGCCACCTGAGCTCCAGGCTCTGTGGAACGAGAACTCCGCCGAGATGGTCGCCAGCCTGCTGCCGCCGAAGACCGGGGCGCAGGAGACCACGACCCTGATCACCAAGGTAATGACGAAGCAGATCCCGCTGGACAGCACCGAGAACGTCGAGTTCGGCTGGACCCCGATAACTCCGGACTGCGCGAAATGGCGACCGACGCTAGTGAACCAGTTCGAGGGGGTGGCCGGTTTCAACATTCCTGCCTGCAGTTTCACCTACACCGGATCGTACTGAGCGTCAGCGGTGCGCACTGCCTGGCAGTGCGCACGCCCGGCGCCTGGGGTGACGGGACGAAGGCCGACCGCTACCCCAGGCGCCCTGGCGCCAGATCCGAAGCACGGATCAGCTCAGCAGCGTCACGGCCTGGGAATTTCGGAGGAGCGTAGATGGAGTACAGGGCACTGGGAAACTCCGGGCTCAAGGTTTCCACGATTGCGGTGGGCTCGGTAACCTTCGGCGACAATCCGGCGGGGATCGGCGGCGTGGACGTAGCTGACGCCCGCCGGATGGTCGACCGGCTGCTAGACGCCGGCGTCAACCTGCTGGACACCGCCGACGTGTACCAGTCGGGTGAGGCCGAGGCCATCGTCGGGGACGTGATCAAGGGGCGCCGCGAGCGGCTGCTCCTCGCCACCAAGGTACGGCTGCCGATGGGGGACGGGCCCAACGATGTCGGCCTCTCCCGGCACCACATCATCGCCGCGTGCGAGGCCAGCCTCCAGCGCCTAGGCGTCGACCACATCGACCTCTATCAGATGCACGCGTGGGACGGGCTGACGCCGCTGGACGAGACCATGGAGGCGCTGGCGGACTTGGTGCGCCAGGGCAAGGTCCGCTACCTGGGCTGCTCGAACTATTCCGCGTGGCACCTGCTCAAGGCGGTCGCGGTCGCCGAACGGCGGAACCTGCATCGTTTCGTGAGCCACCAGATCTACTACTCGCTGATCGGCCGCGAGGCCGAATACGAACTCATCCCGGCAGGCATCGATCAGGGGATCGGCACCTTGGTCTGGAGTCCGCTCGCCGGGGGCTTGCTCACCGGCAAGTACCGGCGCGGAAAGCAGGCGCCCGCGGGTGCCAGGCATACGACGGATTGGAACGAGCCTCCCATCGGCGACTGGGATCACGTCTACGACGTCGTGGAGGTGATCGTCAGGGTCGCGGAGCAACGCGGCGTAACGCCGGCTCAGGTGGCACTGTCTTACCTGCTCGGCAAGCCCGGCGTGACCGCAGTGATCGTAGGCGTTCGATCCGAGCCCCAGCTCGAGGACAACCTCGCCGCCGCCGAACTGCGCCTGAGCGCGGAGGAGAGGGATCAGCTCGATCGAGTCTCAGCCCTCCCGCTGCTGTACCCGTACTGGCATCAGCGGCGGCTGATTGGCCCCCGCGCGAGCCCGGCCGACCTGAGCCTGCTGGGCCAGACTCACTGGTCTGGGCCGGTCTGATCGCCAGCTGGCTCGCCAGTCGGCGGCCGCCCCCCCGGCGGCATCCCGCCTCATCCACCTCGTGTCCGCAAGGAGAACCGCGTTGATCCTCGACAGCCACTGTCACGCGTGGCGCAACTGGCCCTATGACCCCCGCGTTCCTGACCTGCACTACAAGGGCTCGGTCGACGCCCTGCTCTGGGAGATGGACGAGAGCGGCGTGGACCGGGCGGCGGTCATCTGCGCCCGGATGGGACGCGAGGCAGGAGAGCTGTCCGCCAACGACGACAACAACGACTACGTCGCCAAGGCGGTCGCGGCGCATCCTGACCGGCTGGTGATGGTCGCCGACGTGGACGGCGTGTGGTGCCCGCATGAGCACCACACGCCGGGCGCGGCCGCCCGGCTGCGGACTGCCGTCGAGCAATACGGCCTCGTGGCCTTCACGCACTACGTCGGCGAAGACAGCGACGGATGGTTCGCCAGCGATGAAGGCCTGGAGTTCTTCGGTACGGCTGCCGAGCTCGGCGTCATCGCATCGCTCGGCATGTCGCCTTCCTGGCAGCCTGACCTGCGCCGCGTCGCGCTCGCCTACCCGACGATGCCGATCCTCGTCCACCACCAGGGCATGGCCCGCCTGCACAGGGCGACCTTCGACGCCGATCTCGCAGCAGTACTGGCCAATTCCGACTTGCCCAATGTCTTCCTCAAGGTCTCCGGGTTCCACTATCTGGCCCGCCAATCGTGGGAATACCCGTATCCCGAGGTACACGAGCGGGTGCTGCGACCGCTCCTTGACGCCTATACGCCGCTGCGCCTGCTGTGGGGATCGGACTACTCCGCCGCAAGGCCCTACGTTACGTACCGGCAGTCACTCGAAGTTGTGCGCACCAGGCTGGATGGGCTGAGCGACGATGCCATGAACCGGATTCTGGGGGCTAACCTCGATCAGCTGCTGCGAAACCGTCCGCTGAACCCGGCAGGAAAGGCCGCCCGGTGACCGCGGCGCAGTCCCCGGAAACGATGGCGACGTCAGCGCTGGTGGCGAGGCCAGGCGGCGAGCTCGCCAGCCACCGGGTCATCGCGTGGGCGTGATCGAATGAGACTGCGCCTCTTGGTTGAACCCCAGCAGGGTGCCAGCTATGACGACGTCCTGCGCTTCGCGGTCGAGGCCGAGCGGCTCGGCTTCGACGGGCTTTTCTCCTCCGACCACTATCTGGCGACAGGAACCATGCCGAGCCCGCTGCCGCCATGCGACGCATGGACGACGATGGCCGGCCTGGCCCGCGACACGACCCGGATCAAGCTGGGCACGCTTGTCACCCCCATCACCTTCCGGCGTCCCGGGCAGCTGGCCATCATGGCTCGGCAGGTCGATGCCATGAGCGGCGGCCGCGTCACGCTGGGGCTGGGGGCCGGCTGGTATGAGCCCGAGCACGAGGCATACGGCTTGCCCTTCCCCGACACGGCTACCCGCTTTCGGAAGCTGGAGGAACAGCTCCAGATCGTGCGGGGAATCTGGGAGACGCCGGCTGGCGAAACGTTCACATTCAAGGGCAGGCACGTCACGCTGAAGGACGTTCCCGGCTACCGGGGACCGCAGCCCGGGTGCAGGCCCTCGATACTGATCGGCGGCTCAGGGCAGCGGACGACACCGCGGCTAGCGGCAGGCTACGCAGACGAATACAACGTGCCGGTACGAAGCCTCGACGTCACGCGGGCGCAATTCGAACGGGCACGGCAGGCCTGCGGGCGGCTCGGCCGGGACCCGGGCTCACTCGTTCTTTCGGCCGCCCAGACCCTGTGCGTGGGAGAAAGCGCGGCGGAACTCGGGCGCCGAGCCGGTCGGCTCGGCCGCAGCGTTGAAGACCTCACGGCGGCCGGCCTGGCCGGAACCGTCGACCAGGTCATCGAGAAGATCGGGGCATTCGCGGGCGTCGGCGCAACACGCCTGTATCTCCAGTGCCTGGACCTCACGGATGTGGAGCAGTTGCACCTGGTGGCCGAGCGGATTATGCCGCTAATCGGCCACCACCGTGAGCGCGCCACGTCGGCCTCAAGTAACAGCGGTAAGCCAGATGGTCTGGAGCGACTCTCGTGATCAAGCCAATGGTTGGCATCGGAGCCGACGCATACGGATACGGCCTGAAGACCGGGCTGATCGAGCGCCTCGCAAACGCAGTAGAGTTCCGCGACTTTGGTGTCCATTCCGGTGACGACTCCGTAGCCTATCCGGTCGTGGGTTTCCGCGTGGCGGAGGCGATTATGGCAGGTGAATTCAGCCGAGCCGTGCTGATCTGCGGAACTGGCATCGGAATGGCGATCAGCGCCAACAAGGTGGCCGGGATCCGCGCGGCGGTCGCCTATGACCATTACTCAGTCGAACGATCAGTGCTGTCTAACAACTGCCAGGTTCTGGCACTCGGCGCCCGGGTCGTCGGCGTGGAGGTCGCCGCGCGCATCTGTCAGCAGTGGCTCGGGCTAACCTTCGACGCCTCGTCGCCGTCGGCGAAGAAGCTCGCGATCATCGATCACTATGAGAATCTCGGCGATTACCTTCAGTCGTCATCCAGTATGGAGCCGGAGTAGATTCATCCTATGAATATGTATCTCAATCCATGCCGGGGCGACAGCCTAACGGCTCCCCGCAACCGACAAGAAATTAGGCGTGCTGATCTGGGTGACCACCATGTGCTCGGTGCTCGACGTTTCGCGAACATAGTGTCCGCCGACTCGGCGTGCACCAAAACATCAGATGATTTTACTCCAGGGCGGAACTCGTGAGTGCGACCTTCTGTGACCTGGACATCAGCGACGTACGGTTCCCCACGTCACTCTCCCGGGTGGGCTCGGACGCGCTCAACCACGATCCCGATTACTCGGCGGCCTACGCGGTGCTCCGGACGACGGACGGTGACGCAGGCTACGGATTCGTCTTCACGCTTGGCCGCGGCAATGACGTGGCGGTTGCCGCTGTGGCGGCGGTTTCGGATCTAGTCGTCGGCATGCCGGTTGACGAGGCGCTGGCGGACCTTGGCGCCTTCTCGCGCCGACTTACCCATGACAGCCATCTGCGCTGGCTAGGACCCGAGAAGGGCGTGATGCACATGGCGATCGGCGCCGTGGTCAACGCGGCCTGGGACCTGGCGGCTAGGCGCGCGGGCAAGCCATTGTGGCTGCTGCTCTCGGAGCTGAGCCCGCGCCAGATCGTCGATTTCGTCGACTTCAGGTACATATCCGATGCGCTGACGCGCGACGAGGCGCTGGCGATACTGGAGCGCTCCGCGGTCGGCAAACAGGAGCGTATGCGAACCCTGCTGGCGCGCGGTTACCCCGCCTACAGCACCTCGGCCGGCTGGCTCGGGTACTCGGACGCCAAGGTTGCCCAGCTGCTGAGCCAGGCACTAGCCAGCGGTTTCACCCACCTCAAGTTCAAGGTCGGCCTGGATATCGAGGCGGATATGCGGCGGGTAAAAATGGTTCGCGACCTGGTCGGTCCCGACATCCTGCTGTCCGTGGACGCGAATCAGAGCTGGGATGTTCCGGAAGCGATCGAGAACATCCAGCGACTCGCGGCATTCTCGCTGTACTGGATCGAGGAACCGACCAGCCCCGACGACGTCCTCGGACATCAGCGCATCGCTCAGGCCGTGGCGCCCACCCGGATAGCGACCGGCGAGCATGTGGCGAATCGCATCGTGTTCAAGCAACTCCTCGCCGGCGGTGCGATAGACGTGTGCCAGGTGGACGCATGCCGAGTAGCCGGGGTAAACGAGAACATCGCGATCTTGCTGCTGGCGGCCAAGTTCGGGGTGCCGGTCTGCCCGCATGCCGGCGGTGTCGGCCTGTGCGAGGTCGTTCAGCATCTGGCGATGTTCGACTACGTGGCCGTCAGCGGCAGCATGGAGGGCCGGTGGATCGAGTACATCGACCATCTACACGAGTATTTCGAGGATCCGGTGCGGGTCGTGAACGCCCGTTACCATACACCCCGGGCTCCTGGCTCCGGTGCGGCCCTCCTCCCGGGTACGGTCGCGGAGTTCAGCTTCCCGTCCGGCCCAGCCTGGGGGAGAGCGGACAGGCCTGCCTGAACATCGGCAAAGGAGAGGAATATGCGGTTTGCCAGGATCGGCGAGCACGGCCAAGACCACGATGCCGCCCGGGACACAGGCCCGACGTGGGCACGCTGACCGGACTGCGCGCGCTGGTCACCGGCGGGGCCTCGGGCATCGGCCTGGCCACGGCGCGCCACCTCAAAGGGGAAGGAGCCCAGGTCGTGATCCTCGACCGGGTGCTGCCCGACGGCAGGCAACGCGGCTACCTGGCGAGCGTGCGCGCCGACATCACCGACGACGCGGCCGTGCAGGCCGCCGTGGGGCGGGCCATCAGCCTGCTCGGCGGGCTTGACATCCTGGTGAACAATGCCGGGGTCGGCGCACAAGGCGGCGCCGAAGACAATCCTGACGATGAATGGCATCACGTGCTCGACATCAACGTCGTGGGACTGATCCGGGTAACCAGGGCCGCGTTGCCGGCGCTGCGCGCGTCGGCGTCGGCCGCGATCGTCAACACGTCCTCGATCGCGGCGACCGCCGGGCTGCCGCAGCGGGTGCTCTATTCGGCGAGCAAGGGCGCGGTCCTCGCGCTCACCCGTGCGATGGCCGCGGACCTCTTGGCCGACGGCATCCGGGTCAATGCGGTCAACCCGGGAACGGCCGACACCCCCTGGATTGGCCGGTTGCTCGCGAAGGCCGACGATCCCGCTGCCGAGCGAGCCGCGCTGGAGGCCCGGCAGCCTCATGGCAGGCTGGTGACGGCCGACGAAGTGGCTGCCGCCATCGGATACCTGGCGTCTCCCGCGGCCGGCTCGGTCACCGGCACGGCGCTCGCCGTCGACGGCGGAATGGACGTACTCAGACTTCGCAGCGAGAGGCGATGATGCAGCGGTTCGCGTCGGTCGTTCGGCTGCGGCCGGAGAAGGCCGCAGAATACCTGGCCCTGCATGCGGATGCGTGGCCCGGCGTGCTGGCGGCGCTCCGCCGTGCCCATGTCAGCAATTACTCGATCTTCCTCCGTGACGGCGTGCTGTTCTCCTACCTCGAGTACACCGGCACGGACTACGAAGCCGACATGGCCCGCATCGCCGCCGACCCGGAAACGCTGCGCTGGTGGCTGCTGACCGACCCCTGCCAGCAGCCATTGGACACGGCCGCGGCCGGCGAACTGTGGGCGCCGCTGACAGAGGTGTTCCACCTTGACTGACCCGGCCGGTCTGGCACGCTGCCGGAACGGGCCCGGTCTGCCACGCCCTCACTGCATGGGCCAGCCATGCGGGTGAACAGGATCGGACGCACCGACGTCCGCGTTACCGGCATCGGATTCGGATCCGCCCCGATCGGCAACCTGTACTCCGAGGTTTCCGGCGAGACCGCGCTCGGCGCCGTGCATGCCGCCTGGGAGGCTGGCATCCGGTACTTCGACACCGCACCGCACTACGGCCTGGGGCTGGCCGAGCGCCGGCTGGGCCGAGCGCTCGCCAAGTACCCCAGGTCGCAGTTCGTCCTCTCGACGAAGGTCGGGCGGCTGCTGGTGCCAAATCCGGCCCCGACGGGCTCAGACCTGGCTGACGGGGGCTTCGCCATTGCCGACCAGCTCACCAGGGAAAGAGACTATTCCGCGGACGGGGCCAGGCGCAGCATCGAGGCGAGCCTTGAGCGCACGGGAACGGATCGCTTCGACATGGTGCTCGTGCACGACCCGGACGACTGGGCTGACGAGGCCCTTTCGCAAGCCATCCCGGCGCTGATCGAGCTGCGCGAGCAAGGCGTGATCGGCGCGGTCGGCGTCGGGATGAACCAGTGGCAGGTGCCGTTGCGCATGGTCCGCGAGGCCGATCTTGATGTCGTCATGCTGGCCGGGCGGTGGACGCTGGCCGATCGCAGCGGTGCGAGGCTGATGGAAGAGTGCCAGGACCGCAGCATATCCGTGCTCGCCACCGCGCCATATAACTCGGGATTGCTGGCCAGCGACTGGCCCCGCGAGGACGCCTGCTTTGACTACGCCCCCGCCCCCGCAAGCATGCTTGCCGCGGCCCGGCGGCTGGCCCAGATCGGCGCCAGGCACGGCGTGACCCTGCCCGAGCTGGCAATCCAATTCCCGGCCAGGCATCCCGCCACGGCCGCCGTCGTAGTCGGGCTACGGAGTGCCGACGAGGTCCGGTCAGCGATCGACCGGGCGACCCGCGCGATCCCGCCTCAGGCGTGGGCGGAACTGGACGAAGGAGTAACGCATGCCAACTGGAGACGCAGCGGTTGATCTGTCGTTCAGCCTGGCGGGCAAAGCAGCCGTCGTCACCGGCGGCGCCGCTGGCATCGGGGCCGCCATCGCCCGCGCCTTTGTCGCGAAGGGCGCACGGGTCGCCATCGTGGATCTCGATTTCGAGGCTGCTCACGCCCAGGCCGAAGAGCTGGGGCAGAATGCGAGGCCTGTCGCCTGCGACGTGGCCGACCCGTCATCGGTCACCGACGCCGGGCGCGCCATCCTGGCGGAATTCGGCCGGGTCGACATACTCGTCAACTGCGCGGGAGTGGTTTTCCTCGGGCCGGCCGAAGACCTGACACCTGAGCAGTGGGACACCACCCTCGGAGTGAACCTCAAGGGGACATTCCTCATGAGCCAGCAAATCGGCCGGGCCATGCTCGCCGCGGGCGGCGGGAAAATAATCAACATAGCCTCGCAGGCCGCGAGCATCGCGCTCGACCAGCATGCCGCCTACTGCGCGTCGAAGGCGGGCGTCCTCGGCCTCACCCGGGTCCTCGCCGTGGAGTGGGCCCCGCGCGGGATCACAGTCAACGCCATCTCTCCCACCGTCGTCCTTACCGAACTCGGCAGGAAGGCGTGGGACGGTGCCAAGGGCGACGCCATGCGCGCACTGATCCCGGTCGGCCGCTTCGCCACGCCCGAGGAAATAGCCGCGGCCGCCATATTCCTGGCGTCGAACGGGTCGGACATGATCAACGGAACAGAAATCCTGGTGGACGGCGGATACACCGCGCGGTAGGCGACGGAGGAGATAATGACCCGGATCTTCGACGATCCAGCACAATTCACCGAGAATATGCTAGACGGATTTGTCCGGCTGCACGCGGGATACCTCACGCGGGTGCCCGGCGGAGTGGTCAGGACAACGGGACGGCCAGGCAAGGCAGCCGTCATCGTGGGCGGCGGATCAGGTCACTACCCCGCCTTCTGCGGCATCGTCGGGCCGGGCTTCGCCGACGCGGCCGTCGTCGGCAACGTCTTCACGTCCCCGTCGGCCGCCGACGCGGCGTCGGTCGCGAGAGCAGCCGACTGCGGGGCCGGCGTCCTTCTCATGACCGGGAATTACGCGGGCGACATCATGAACTTCACCCTCGCCGCCGAGACGCTGAAAGCCGACGGCATCGACGCGCGCTACCTCGTGGTCACAGACGACATCGCGAGCGCACCGCCTGCGGAGACGGCCAGGAGGCGCGGCATCGCTGGCGGCTTCGCCGTGTTCAAGGCCGCCGCCGCCGCTGCTGCCGAGGGGTACGCCCTCGGCGAAGTGGAGCAGGTGGCCAGGCGAGCCAACGACCGCACCCGCACCCTGGGGGTCGGATTTGACGGTTGCACCCTCCCCGGGGCCACTGCACCGCTCTTCTCCGTGCCCGTCGGCCTGATGGGTGTCGGCCTCGGCATCCATGGTGAGCCAGGCATCGCGGAGGAGCCTCTGCCGGCGGCGGCCGAACTCGCCGCCCTGCTGGTCGCCAGCGTGGCAGCCGAGCGGCCCGCCGGGGCCGACGGGCGGGTCGCCGCGATCCTCAACGGGTTGGGCCGGACCAAATACGAGGAGATGTTCGTGCTCTGGGCGCACATCGCCAGGCTGCTCGACGAGGCCGGGCTTCAGCTCGTGGAGCCAGCCGTCGGCGAGCTAGTGACCAGCCTGGACATGGCGGGCTGCTCGCTGACACTTACCTGGCTGGACGACGAGCTGGAACGGTTCTGGCGAGCTCCAGCCGACACACCCGCCTACAAGAAGGGGAGCCTGGTCGCGGGCGAGGAAGAGCGGCCGCGCCAGCACGGCCCTGCCGTGTCGGCGTCGGGCGGTTCCCCGGCGGGATCACGCGCGCTCACCGCTCCTGAGCGCGCCTGCGCGGCGAACGCGGTCCGGGCCATCCGGGCAATAGCCGCCGCGATGACAGAAGCGGAGGCCGCCCTGGGGGAACTGGATGCCGTGGCCGGTGATGGCGACCACGGCCGCGGCATGGTACGCGGCAGCCACGCGGCGTTGCAGGCGGCCGAAGCAGCGCAGGCCCGCGACGCGGACTGCGGGGAGATCCTTACCGCGGCCGGCCGAATCTGGGCAGCTCAAGCGGGCGGTACGTCCGGGGTCCTGTGGGGCGCCGGGCTGGAGGCTCTCGGCGGTCGGCTCAGCGGGCGCCTCGTGATCACGTCGGACGACCTGTGCGCCGGAATGCGCGACGCCTATGCCGCCATTGCCCGGCTCGGTCATGCCGAACGCGGCGATAAGACCATGCTCGACGCGCTGGGACCATTCAACGACGTGCTGGAGAGCGGCATCTCCTCTCGGCGGCCGCTCGCCGATGCGTGGGGTTCCGCCGCGGCGAGCGCGACCCGAGCCGCGGAGCAGACCGCCGGCCTGCGGCCGATGGTCGGACGAGCCCGGCCGCTGGCGGAACGCAGCATCGGTACCTCTGATCCCGGCGCTACGTCGCTGGCCATGTGCCTGGAAGCGGTCGAAGAGGCGCTTGGGCCTCGGACACAGTGACGGCGGGGCAGGCAGTCACCGCCACTCCTGCATGAAAAGGAAAGGCTAATCGTGAGCACGTTTCTCGTGACCGGTTCGGGTGGGTACCTCGGATCCCGCCTGGTTCCAGTTCTCGCGCGCGGTCACCGGGTGATCTCGCTGTCCCGGCATCCGGAGGAGGGCACCGGGCGCGTCGTGCGGGGAGACTTCGCTGACCCCGCCGTCCTGGCGGGCCTCGATGGCGAGCGTATCGACGCCGTCGTTCACCTCGCCGCGGTCACCGGCGGGTGCTCCGAGGAAGATGCGATGGACGTCAACGTTTGTGGTACCCGGCGCCTGGTCCGGTGGGCCGTCGACCACGGCGTGCGGCGATTCGTCCTGGCCAGCTCGATCGCCGCCATCGGCTGCCTGTCACCTGCTTTCCTGCCGCGGAAGCTGCCGATTCCCGACGACTATCCATGCGAGGCAGTAGACGCCTACGGACTCTCCAAAGCGATGGTCGAAGAACTCGGCGCCTACTTCCACCGCCAGCTACCCGAATTGGACGTGACGCTGGTGCGGCTCGGTGTCGTGCAGCGCGAGGACGCACCGCCGGTGACCGATGACATCGTCAGGGCGATGCCCGCGCCGTTCGCGATGCTCGGGTCGGTTGCCGTCGCCGACGCCATCACGGCTCTCACCGCGATGGCCGAACGGCCGGCCTGCCCCGGCTGCCGCCGCGTCAACCTGGTCGCCGACCGGATCCGGTCCAGCAGGCCCACTGCCGACACCATCAGGCTGCTCTTCGGGGCAAGGGCCGAAGGCCTCGATCTCTCCCGCTACGAGCAGGCCGGGCATGAGTCCGACTCGCTCTACGCGACGTCACGCATCACCGAACTGTTCGGATTCAGGCCGGCCATCGACCCGGCCACGCTACGAGAGGTAACTGCCCTGTGAGCGCTGCGACACCGGCGGACGCCCCGGCTTTGGTCGTCACGCAGAAGATTAAGGACGGCATGCCGGGCGCGGTCGCCCTCGAACGCCGGCCGGTGCCCTCACCCGGCGAACGCCAGCTGCTGATCCGCACGCTGTTCTCCGGGGTGAGCGTCGGGACCGAGATGTGGGGCAACAGCGGGTACAACGTCAGCGCGGGCTGGGCCGGGTCGCCGCACGTGCCGGGCTATCAGGCCGTGGGCGAGGTGGTCGCCGTCGGTGAGGGCGCCTGGCAGAAGAAGGGCGACCTGATCGCCGCATTCGTCCCGAACGGGCACCAGAGTTATCAGCTTCTCGATGCCGGGCTGGCTCACAACGTGACCCCGTCGGATCATCTCCATCTGTCGGCCCTGTTCGTCCAGCCCGCCGTCGGGGCCAACGCCCTCAACATGGCCGGGGTTCGCTGCGGCGATAACGTGCTGGTCATCGGCCAGGGCATGATCGGGCTCTGTGCGGCGATGCTCGCCCGCATGCGCGGAGCCTATGTACTGACAGCCGACGTGACACCGGAACGGCTGAAGTACTCGGCGGACTATTGCGCGGATGAGGTGCTCGACGTCCGGTCGGCGCCCGTGTCCGAACAGCTGCTGGCGCGATTCCCCGATGGGGTCGACGTGGTGATCGAGGCGACCGGCCGTACCTCGCCCGAAGATGCCATCAAGTGCGTCCGCCCCAACGGCAAGATGATTTTCGAGGGCTTCTACCCTGAGCAGCTGAGCTTCCAGTTCACCTTGGCGCACTACAAGCAGGCCACGGCCTACTTCCCGGTGTTCATCGGCGAGGCGCCGGTGCGGGAGGCGGTACTCCGTCAGATCCACAACCGCTTGATCGACATCGAGCCACTGGTATCGGACTTCGTGTCCTGGAAGCAATCAGCTGACGTCTATTACCGCCTGTTCACTCCTGAGCGTGACCACCTCGGCGGGATCATATTCGACTGGCGAGACGCTGAATAACCGAAGCGGGTCCGTACGGCAGCCACCGCCGTGCACCAGCGGACGGAGGATCATGACCCGTCTCAGTCCCGGACGAGCACCACTCGCGGGCCGGATTGCGCCGAGGCGGTCCACGCCGCCCCGACGTCTGACAACGGGAAGGTCCGGAACGGCACCTGCACGGAGCCGTCGGCGATCAGCCCGATGTAGACGGGGATCTGGGCCTGGATGGCGGCCGCAGGGACCGAGCCGGCCCCGCTCCCGGATATCGTCAGCTTCCTGCTGCGCAACAGCGAGGACGGCACCGCCGCCGACGGCCCGCCGAGCGCGCCGATCTGGACGTACTTGATGTCTGCGGTGTCCTCGCCGAGCCCCTGGCGGCCAAGGGCAAGGGCGGCGAACGCGCTCTCGGCCACCGGACCCCACACGAAGTCGAGCACCAGCCCTGGCGCGTCCGCGCCGAGAACCTCGGCGAGCGCGTCCGCGTCCCCACAACCGTCGCC
>JASHTQ010000061.1 GCA_030040475.1 Streptosporangiaceae bacterium | reverse complement strand
CTGGTGCAGAGCGCGGCGCGCGCCCTGCGCGACGTCGCGACGTTCGACTCCGCGGGCGTGGCCGAAAAGAGCTGAACGGGAGCCCAAAAAGCACCCCTGGGCACGCTAGAAGATGCAGTAGCCGACCGAAGGAACCATGGACCCCTACCTGCTGGGACTGCGCCTGACCGGCCGCCGCGTCGTCATCGTGGGCGGCGGCTCGGTCGCGTCCCGGCGGATCCCGGCCCTGCTGGATGCGGGCGCGCAGGTGCACCTGGTGTCGCCGGGGGCGACCGCCGCCCTGGAGGACCTCGCCGCCGCCGGCCGGATCACCTGGACCGCCCGGGCTTACGCGCAAGGCGACTGCCGTGGCGCGTGGCTGGTCTGCGCCTGCACCGACGACCCGGCGGTGAACGCAGCCGTCGCGGCCGAGGCCGAGGAACAGCGGACCTGGTCCGTCCGCGCCGACGACGCCGGGGAGTCTGCCGCGTGGACCCCGGCATCCGGCCATGCCGACGACGTCCGTGTCGGCGTGGTCAGCGGCGACCCGAGGCACAGCGCGGCGATCAGGGACGCGATCCTGGCGGGCCTGCATTCCGGCCAGCTGAGCGCCCGCCACAGCCGAGGCCGCCGCGCGGGAGTGGCGATCATCGGCGGCGGCCCGGGCGACCCCGGCCTGATCACCGTGCGCGGCCGGCAGCTTCTCGCCGAGGCCGACGTGGTGGTGACCGACCGGCTCGCGCCTCGCTCGCTGCTCGACGAACTGCCTGAGGACGTCGAGATCATCGACGCGAGCAAGATCCCGTACGGCCGCGCGATGGCGCAGGAGCACATCAACGCCGCGCTGGTCGAGAACGCCAAGGCGGGCCGCTTCGTGGCCAGGCTCAAGGGCGGCGACCCGTTCGTGTTCGGCCGCGGCGCCGAGGAGGTGCTTGCCTGCCTGCGGGCCGGCGTCCCCGTCACCGTGGTGCCCGGCGTCACCAGCGCGGTGGGCGTCCCCACCAGCGCGTGGGTGCCGGTCACGCACCGGGGGATGGCACAGGATTTTCACGTCGTGTCGGTTCATGTCCCGCCAGGCGACGACCGGTCTAGTGTGGACTGGGAGGTACTCGCCGGTAGTTCTGGCACCCTGGTGTTGCTGATGGCAGTGGAGCATATTGGCACGGTGGCGAGCGAACTCCTGCGATACGGGCGCAGCCCGGCTACTCCCGTTTCGGTAATCGCAGACGGGACGATGCCGACACAGCGCACAATTAACACAACACTGGAACAAGTAGCGGGCTTGGTCGCAGAGGAGGGCATCCGGCCGCCCGCGATCGTGGTGGTCGGTGAGGTAGTAGGCGTAGCGGCAGAGATAACAGATCTAATGCGCGATGTAACCGCCTAGTGAAACGGATAAAATCCGCGTGCCAGGCGACAGTCCCGGGGATTCCCCAAGAGTTCGCCGGGGGGGCTGAGGAGGCCGTCGTAAGGATGGAAGGTCAGGGTGTGGCGTCGACAGGCGCGCCGGGTGAACTCGGCGCGGGCTCTGTCGTGGCCGCCGAGCTTCATGACCCTGGCGCGAGCCATGCCACCAACGGTGGTGAGGGCCAGGAGCGTAACGGGGATCAGGCTGTCGTGATGGCCGCCCAGGGCCGCCTCGCCGTCGGCGATCCGGCCGATGCTGATCCCCTCCCGGGCGCCGACCCGCGAGCCGCCCAGCCGTCCGCCGTCGAGCCGAACGTGCCGTCTCCCGCCGTCGGGCCCCCCACCGTCGTCATGTCGGCCATTCCCGCCGAGCCCGCGCAATCCGAGCCCGTCCGCCCCGCCGCCGGCTATCAGCTCCCCGCCGACTACCGCCCCGCCGCGCCCGCCCAGCCGGCCACCGCCGCCTACCCCATCCCGTCCGCTCAGCCGCTCCCCCCCGCGCAGCCGGCCGCCGCCTACCCCATCCCGTCCGCTCAGCCGGCCCCGTCCGCTCAGCCGGCCGCCGCCGGGCCGGTCCCGGCCGCTCACTTCGACCCGTCTCAATCCGGCCTATATCCCGAGACCGGCCAGCCCCGGCCCGAGCCCAGTGCCCCCGCCAGTCCCGACCAGCCCGCCGGTCCCGAGGCCGCCGGTCCCGGAGCCGCCGGATTCCCCGCTACCGGACCCGGCCAAGCCGCCGTCCCCGGGGCAGGCGCCCCCGAGGCTGCCGTCCCCGAGGCTGCCGTCCCCGAGGCAGGCGCCTCTGCGGCCGTCAGCCCTGAGCCTGCCGCCCCTGAGGCCGCCGGATCCGCGGCCGCCGACCTTGGGGCCGCCGCTCCCGCCCAGCCAGCCGCGGCCGTCCCAGCCGTCCCGGGAAGCCCCGCCGCCCCGGCCGCCCCGGCCCAGGCGCCGCAGCCCCACGTGCGGGTGGATGCCCGGCTGCTGGAAGCGGCTCTGCTCAACCTCAGGAAGCGGATCGCCGCGATCCCGCTCGTCTTCGAGATCCCCGGCGCCCCCGAGGTCAAGGCCGAACGCACCAAGCTGCTCAGCCAGATCGACGACTACCTGCTGCCGAGGGTCCGCAGGTCCGCCGCGCCGGTGCTCGTCGCCCTTGTCGGCTCCACGGGAGCCGGGAAGTCGACGCTGGTCAACAGCATCGTCGGCGCCCACGTGAGCGCCACGGGCGTTCGCCGCCCGACTACCAACAGCCCCGTTCTCGCCTGCCACCCCGATGACATCGACTGGTTCGCCGAGAACAACTTCCTGCCCACGCTGCCCAGGGTGCGGCAGGAGGGGCTCGCCCGGCCGGGCCGCGACGGCCTGCTGGTCCTCGCGGCGAGCGAGGGCATGCCGCGCGGTATCGCGCTGCTGGACACGCCGGACATCGACTCGGTGGTGCAGGCGCACCACGAGTTCGCCTACAAGTTCCTCGACGCCTCGGACCTGTGGCTGTTCATGACCAGCGCCAGCAGGTACGCGGACGGCCCCGTATGGGAGATCCTCCAGCACGCGCGGGACCGGCGGGCATCGCTTGGCGTGGTGCTGTCCCGGGTTCCCCAGGCGCACCGAACCGAACTTGTCGGGCACTTCACCGCCATGCTGGACGCCAACGGGATCGCGGCGGAGAACCGGTTCGTGATCTCGGAGATCCCGCTCATCGACGGCATGCTCCCGCCCGACGCGTATCAGCCGGTTCGCGACTGGCTCGCCGACACCGCGGCCAGGGCCGACCGGAGGGTGGCGGTGCTCACCCAGACGATGTCGGGCGTGCTCGACACGTTCAAGACCAGGGTCCCGGCCATGGCCGCGCACGTAGAGGCCCAGGTCGTGCTGAGCGGAGAGCTGCGCCGCTCCGCCGAGGCCGCCTACGAGCGCGCCTTCGCCGAAGCAAGCACGGGCCTGAAGAACGGCACGCTGCTCGGCGGCGAGGTACTGGCCCGCTGGCAGGACTGCATGGTCGGCGGCGACCTGCTTCCGCGCCGTGGCGGCAAGCCCAGGGGACCGAGGGCGGGCGTCGGCAAGAAGGGCAGGCGCGCTCGGCGGGGCCAGTCGCGTCCGGTCGCGCTCAACGCGTCGCTCCGTTCGGCGCTCGAGTCGTTCATCGTGTCCATCGCCGATCGTGCCGCCGAGCACGTCGACAGCCAGTGGCGGGCGAACTCGGCCGGCGCGGTGCTGCTGGCGGACGCCGCCGCAGAACGAGCCCGCGGCGAGCGCGCGAAGCAGATCTTCGAGTCGGCCTTCGGTTCCGGCGGCACGGCCGGGAGCCTGGCCGATTCCGGCCAAGGTGCCCCGCAGGTCACCACGTTCAGCCGGTCCGCGCCTGACCTGTCGATGCGGGCCGCCCGCGCGGTCGGAGCCTGGCAAGACCACCTGACCCGGCTGGTAGAGGCGGAAGGCTTCAGGTCCGCGGTCAAGAAGGCGCCGTTCGACGAGGAGGCGCTCAGCCTCGTCCTGCTTGTTGCGATGCTCGGCGCGGACGCGCCAGGCGCCGACGCGCCTGGCACCGGGCCCGAGGGCAACAGCATCGATACCGAGCCGCGTCGGCTGCTGACCTCGGCATTCGGCACGGTCATGCTCACCGAGATCCTCACCAGGGCCCGTACCGACCTGCTCGACAGGGTGCGACTGCTGCTCGACGAGGAGCTCGTCAGGTTCGTAGAGGTGATCGACGCGGCCGGGTCCTGCGACGACGTCGCGGCCATCCGGCTCTATCAGGCGGAATTCTCGCTCGAGGCGGTCAGGTGACAGCGAACACGATCGGAATGACCGGGCTGCCGCATCCCCTGGTGCCCGCCAGGCTGGCCTCGCTCACCGAACTGACCAGGCTCGGAGCCGGCCGCGCCGGCCCCGACGGGTTCAGCCAGGAGCTCCTCGCCGACTCCGAGGCACTGCTGCGCCGGTCGGGCGAGCGGATGCGGATGTCTGCCTCGCACACCGTGGTGGCTCTCGCCGGCGGGACGGGCAGCGGCAAGTCCTCGCTGTTCAACGCGCTGGCCGGGGCGAACTTTTCGCCCGCGGGCGTGACCAGGCCGACCACCAAGCACCTGCACGCGTGCGTGTGGGGGATGGAGGGGGCCGCCCCGCTGCTTGACTGGCTCGGCGTGCAACGGCGGCACCGGTACGCCAGGGCGAGCGCGCTGGATGCAGGCGAGGCGTCGCTGACCGGGCTGCTGCTGCTCGACCTGCCCGACCATGACTCGGTGGTCACCGGCTCGGCGGCGATGGTGGACCGCCTCGTCAAGCTGGCCGACATGCTGGTCTGGGTGCTTGACCCGCTGAAATACGCGGACGCGTCCGTGCACCGGCGCTACCTGGTGCCGTTGGCCGGGCACGCGTCGGTGACCACGGTAGTGCTCAACCAGTCCGACACCCTGACCCCGGAGCAGGTCGCCGACTGCGAGTCCGACCTGCGCAGGCTGCTCGACTCCGAGGGGCTGGCCGACACTCCCGTCCTGGTCACCTCCGCGACCACCGGAGCCGGCCTGGACGACCTGCGCCTGGCGCTCGCCAGATCGGTCGTGGCCAGGCGGGCCGCCAGCGACAGGATCGCGGCCGACGTCGACGCCCTGCTGGAGCGGTTCGCCGCCTACGCCGGGGACCCGGTGCCCGGCTGGCAGCCGCGGGACCCGCAACCGGTGCAGCTGTCGGCGGCGCCGGCCGCCGATGCCGCCCTGCCGGGCACGAAACCGGCGAAGGCCAGGTCGCGTCCGCCCTGGGAGCAGGACGCCGACCACGCGGGCAACGGGTCGGGCGAGCCAAATGGGTCAGCCGATCCAAACGGGTCGGCCGATCCGTCCGGGGGCAAGCCAAAGGAATCGCGCCCGCCCTGGCAGGACGCGGTCCCGGCGCCCGTGGATGGCCAGGCAAGCTCGCCGGAGGACTGGCCGGTCTGGGACTCGGCGTCGGCCGCCGGTTCCGCGGCCGCGTCGGCACCCAAGTCGCGTCCGCCGTGGGAGGACGCCAAGCCGGACGCCACCGGGGCCACGGTCGATCACGAGGACTACGCCGGGTACGTCCCGCAGGGACCCGCCGCCACGTTGACCGCGGCGTTCGCCAAGGCCGCGGGGGCCGAGGCGGTGACAGAGACACTGCACGGCGTGCGAGAGCGCAAGGCCGCAGGCTATATCGGCTGGCCGCTCGCGCTGCTCGGCGAGCGGCTGCACGGACGCACGTCCGCGCGCAAGCTGCTGGCCGGCGATTCCGGTGAGGCCAGGCCGGCGCAGCGCTCCGACATCGACAACGCGATCACCGTGTTCGCGGACGAGATCGGCGGCTCGCTGCCGGAGCCCTGGTCGCGTACCGTGCGCGCGGCGGCCAGGTCGAAGGCGAACGAGGCTCAGGCGGCCCTCGGCGCAGCCGTCTCGCAGGGCCTGCCGCGGCGCGACAAGGTGATGGGCTGGTGGCGGCTGATCGCGCTGGCCCAGTGGCTGCTGATGCTGCTCACGCTCGCCGGGCTGGTCTGGATCGCGCTGATCCTGGCCCTCCACTCGACCCACAAGTCGTCATCGTCGCTTGTCAGTGACGTCTCCCTGACGCCGTGGCTCGGGGTGATGGTGGTCGCGCTGTTGCTGCTCGGCTGGCTGATCTCCTCGTGGTGCCAGAACATGGTGGTGCTCGCGGCCGACCGCGAGCGCGAGCAGGCGGTGCAGGCCATCCTGTCCCGCGTCGCCGAGGCCACCCGCGACCTGGTCCTGGTTCCGGCCGGCCGCGAGCTAGCCGACTACGAGCGCTTCCGCACCGAGCTAGCCGCCGCCCGCACCCCGGTCCCCGCGATCTGACCGCTCCCGCCGACCTCCGTCCGCCGCAGGCCGGGCAGCGTCATGAAACCCCGCTTCCACTACCCTCTAGGGTGCTGAAACCCGGGTTTCATTCCGCTCCCGCAGCCGCTCCGCGGGGACGCTGAGGTGGGTGGGGCCGTTGATGCGGGATCGCAGGTACTCGCCCGGGGTGACGCCGACCAGCTCGCGGAACTCGTCGGCCAGATGCGGCTGGTCGGAGTATCCGTGCCGGGCGGCCGCCGCGGCCCAGTCGACCCGGCTCTGCCCGTCGAGGTCGCGGACCAGACGCTGCAGCCGCCGCACCCGGGCGAAGCGTTTCGGGGACAGGCCCACGCCGGAGGTGAACCGCCGCCGCAGCGTCCGGGGCAGCAACCCGAGCCCGTCGGCGACCTCGCCGACGGGAATCCCGGCGGACAGCGCCCTGGCCGCGGCGGTCACCACCGGGTCGGGACCGGGACCGGCCACGCCCGCCAGCCGCCCGAGCAGCACGTCTTCCATCACCCGCAGCGCGTCCTGCGGCGTGCCCGCCTCGAGCAGCCGTTCCCGCAGGCACGCGCCAGGCTCTCCCCACAGCTCCGCGAGCGGCACCAGCTCGTCCCTGGCCACCGCCAGCGGCACACCGGCGAACCAGGCGGCCGCTCCCAGCGCGAACGCCACCGACACGTGCGCCCGGCCCGCCTCGAATTCGATCACCCTCGCGTGGCTGCCCGGCCCGGCGAGCATCGCTCCCGGGGTGCTTGTGACCAGGCCAGAATCGCCGAAAGAGCGAAATTCGTCCCGGTTCAGGTTGACCCACAGGTCCGTCCCGGGGCCGGGCAGGATCTTCTCGACCGAGGTCCGCGGCTGCTCGCCGGCCTGGTACGTGATGGCCCGCACCAGCCCGTCAAGGGGCGCCCCGGTTCGCCGGACGACGACGGTCACGGCGCCGGGTGTCCCTTTTCGCCAAGACCCCGGCCCCGCCTCGGTGGCAGGATCGACGTCGACACCCGGAGTCCGGGCCGCGGCGCCAAGAGAAAGGGCACGTCCCAATGGTAGAAGACGACGGCGTAGACCTGTGGGGACTGCTGGACCTGGCCACTCCGTGGTGCCTGCACGTCGCCGCGACCCTGCGCATCCCCGAGCACGTCGCGGCCGGCCACGGCGAGATCGGCGAGCTGGCCGCGGTCGCCGACTGCGACCGGGACGCCCTGCACGCGGTCCTCGGCCACCTGGTGTCCAAGGGCGTCTTCACCGAGGAATCGCCCGGCGTGTTCTCCTGCAACCGCGCCGCCGAGCGGCTGGCCGGCACGCTGTTCCTCGACCTCGAAGGCATCGGCGGCCGGATGGCTTACACCTGGGGCACCCTGCTCGACTACGTCCGCACCGGCCGCCCCGGCTACGAGAAGGTGTTCGGCCTCCCGTTCTGGGAGGACCTGGCCGCGCACCCCGAGATCGCCGCCGGATTCGACCAGCTGATGGGTCCGGCCGGGCACGGTGTCCCGGACTTCGACATCGAGCTCACCCGCGGCTGGGACCAGATCCGCACGGTCGCGGATGTCGGCGGCGGAACCGGGTCCATGCTCGTCTGCCTGCTGCGCCGGCACCCGGCCACCCGGGGCATCCTCGTCGATCTCCCCGGCACCGTGGCCCGTGCCGCCGGGTTCATCGAGGGCTCAGGCGTCGCCGACCGGATCACGCTCGCGGGCCAGAGCTTCTTCGACCCGCTGCCCCCAGCCGACCTGTACGTGCTGAGAAAGGTCCTCAACGACTGGCCCGACGACCCGACCGTAGCCATCCTCCGCCGCTGCGCCGAAGCCGCCCGCCCCGCGACGGCGGCGCACCCCGCGGGAACCGTCGTCGTTCTCGGCGGCGTCGCCCCCGACGACGCGCCCCGCTCCCTGGGCATCGACATGCTGGTTGCAGGGGGCAAGACCAACACGCTGACCGAGTTCGCCGCCCTAGCCCGCCAGGCCGGGCTGGACATCGCCGCGGCCGCCAACCAGCCATCCGGCCATTACGTTGTCGAGTGCCGCCCGGCCACCTGAGTACCGTCAGCCCCAGGCCGGGCCGCAACGATGTAAGCCTGTAGCGGTTCCTACCGCCACGTCCTTACATCGTTGCGGTTCGGCCGGGTCAACCGCCTCAGAGGATCAACGGATCAAGAGGCAGAAGGGACTTCCAGTGAGCGACGCCGAGGGCAAAGCCGAGGATAGAGAGGATAGAGAGGATAAAGAGGATAGAGAGGCCAGTCGCGTGCTCGGCCTCGTCCACGGGCAGGTCTGCTACCTGCAGCTGCCCGCAACCGACACGAAGCGGTCGGCCGAGTTCTACGAGGCCGTCTTCGGCTGGCAGGTCGAACGGCCCTACCCGAGCTTCCAGGCCCCCGGCCTGATCGGCCAGTGGGTCGACGACCGCCCGCCAGCCCCCGCCGCCGGCCCGCTGATCTGGCTGCACGTCGCCGACATAACCGAGACCCTCGACCGCGTGACCGAACACGGCGGCCAGCTCCTCGAGCCCCCGCACCCCGACGGCCCGACCCGCGTCCTCGCCACGATCGCCGACCCGGCAGGCAATCCCATCGGCCTGGCCGGCCACCACCGGCTCCCGAGCCACCCGGACCCGGTTTAAGCTCCGGGCGGACGACGTCCGGGCATGCCGTCTTCCACCGCTGCCGTTACACCGTAATAATGTAATCACGTCAGCAGAACGGCTCCGGGGAGATGTGATGGAGGCCAGCAACCCACTGGACGCGTATTCGCAGATCGTCGCGGGCGTGGCCGAGTGCCTCACGCCCAAGGTCGCCAGCCTGCGGGTACCCCATGGCTCCGGCGAGGGCCTCGGCTCGGGAGTGGTCTTCACCGGCGACGGCTTCCTGCTGACGAACGCCCACGTGGTCGGCCGCGCCGGCGGCGGCACCGCGTCGTTCTCCGACGGTACCTCGGCGCCGTTCCGCGTGGTCGGCGCGGACCCGCTGTCCGACCTCGCCGTGCTGCGCGCCAACGGCCCCACCCCGGAACCCGCCGAGCTCGGCGAGGCCGACCGGCTGGTCGTCGGCCAGCTCGTGGTCGCGGTCGGCAACCCGCTCGGCCTGGCAGGGTCGGTGACGGCGGGCGTGGTGAGCGCGCTCGGCCGGTCCCTGCCGGCCCGCGGCCGGGTGATCGAGGACGTCATCCAGACCGACGCGGCGCTCAACCCGGGCAACTCCGGCGGCGCCCTCGCCGACGCGAGCGCGAAGGTGGTCGGCATCAACACGGCCGTGGCAGGTGTCGGCCTCGGCCTGGCCGTCCCGGTGAACGACACGACCCGGCGGATCATCTCCGCGCTCATGCGCGACGGCCGGGTCCGGCGGGCCTACCTGGGCCTGGCCATGACCCCAGGCCCGGTCCCCGCCGGGTGGCGCGAGCG
>JASHTQ010000548.1 GCA_030040475.1 Streptosporangiaceae bacterium | reverse complement strand
CGTGATCGTCCGGGTAATCGCAGCAACAGCACAGCTGATGGCAGACTGAACGCGCAACGGAGGTCCCTCAACGGGCTGATCTTGGTCGACACCCGTCTTACCGGACCTCCGTTGCCATGTCGACACGCCACGTCACGTCAGGACGAATCACCCGAACCGCTTGACACCAGCCACGAACCTCTAAGTACCCGGCATTGGGCCTAGCCGGCCGCTGGGATAGTGTTCGAGCGCCCGTCCCGGCGATAGTGTTAGTGCGTGCAAAGGGGGGATTACGTGGCGCTAAGTGTTACGCCCGGCCGGTAGGGAGCGAGATGAGCGATGCCTGACCGGCCGGCCACCCTGCGGGACGTGGCGGCTGCGGCGCGAGTCCACCCGGCCACCGCATCCCGCGCCCTCAACCCGGAAACCCGGCTGCTTGTCAGCGAGGACACCGCGCGCCGGGTGACGGCCGCCGCGGCCAAGCTCGGGTACCGGCCTAATCCGGTCGCGCGCAGCCTGCGGACCCGGCGCTCGCACACGGTCGGGGTGCTGATCCCGGACCTGAACAATCCCCTTTTCCCGCCGATCGTGCGGGGCCTTGAGGACAAGCTCGCCGCGGCGGGCTACGTGGCCCTGATCGGCAACACCGATGCCGACGCGGGCCGCGAACGAGTGATCTTCGAGCAGATGCGGGCGCGTCACGTGGACGGCTTCGTGCTCGCCACCGCGACGTTGCACGACAGGCTGCTCGCCGAGGCGGCGGCGGCGGAACTTCCCGTCGTGCTGATGAACAGGCTGTCGCAGGACTACAGCTTCCCCTCGGTCTCGGTGGACAACGAGCAAGGTGCCCGGATGGCGGTCACCCACCTGGCCAAGCTCGGTCACACCCGCATCGCGCACATCGCGGGCCCGCAGGAGGCATCCACCGGCATGGCCCGGCTGCGGGGGTTCAAGGACGGGATGACCTCGAACGGGCTCGAGGTCGACGAGGGCCTGATCTGCTATGCAGGCAAGTACACGGTCGAGGAGGGTGACCGCTGCTGCAGGGAACTGCTCGGACAAGGCGGTTTCACCGCGCTGGCGGCGGCGAACGACATGCTGGCCGTCGGATGTTACGCGGCGCTTGACGAGAAGGCGCTGCTGTGCCCCGACGACATCTCGATCGTCGGCTTCAACGACATGCCGTTCATCGACAGGCTGCGGCCTCCGCTGACAACGGTGCGCTTCCCGCACTACCAGCTGGGGACCGAGGCGGCGCAGCTGCTGCTCGAGCGGATCAGCGGTGGAGAGGGACCGGTGAAGATCCTCTACCTCGCGCCCGAGCTCGTCGTCCGCGGCTCCACCGTCGAGCGTTCCGCGCCGGCCCGACCCGCAATCGATTGTTAACAATTTTCCTCGAGCCGGCGCCGGGCGGGCCGCAGGGCCGGCCCTGGGCGTCTACTGGATACACGCGCCGTAGTCGTGCCTGCGTCTGAAAGCGTTTTGGTACGGCTTTGGTAACAGGTTGACCATCTGGCATTGACAAGCAGTGGAGCCGGAGGCCAGTCTCAGGTTGCAAACGATTGTTGACCAGAAGGGGGCCTGGCGACGTGGTCGGACATGAGGATCAGCGTCGGCTCGGCTGGCTCGGCACCGGCCGTATGGGTGCGGAGATGGCCCGTCGGCTGCTCCTGGTGGGCTGCGATGTCGCCGTCTATAACCGATCGCAGGACAAGGCGGAGCCGTTGATCCGGCTGGGTGCCAAGCCCGCGGGGTCCGCCGCGGAACTGGGCACCAGGGACATCGTGTTCATCACCGTCGGCACGTCCGACGACCTGATAGCCGCGGTGCTGGGCCGGGACGGGATCATGTCGGGTCCGGGAGCGGCGCCTGAGGTCCTCATCGATTGCTCGACGGTATCTGCCGAGGCCTCCGCCAGGGTCCGGGCGGAGATCGCCGAGCGAGGTACCGCGCTGCTCGCGGCGCCCGTGATGGGCAATCCCCGCGTGGCGCGGGCCGGCCTGCTGACGGCTGCCGTCTCCGGGCCTCGCGAGGCGTTCGAGCTGGCCGAACCGTATCTGAACATGCTCGGCCGCGGCGTCACGTACGTGGGGGAGGGCGAGGCGGCCAGGACGGTGAAGCTATGCCACAACCTATTCCTGGGCGTGGTCGCCCAATCGCTTGCCGAGACAACCGTGCTCGCACAAAAAAGCGGAATCAGCCGCCAGGCTTTTCTCGATTGTCTCAACAAGAGCGTGATGGGTTCGCTATTCACCGGCTATAAGACGCCGGCCTATGTGAACCTGGATTTTGCACCCACGTTCACCGCTGCGCTGCTGCGCAAGGACTTTGACCTTGGCCTGGCCGCGGCGCGGGAACACGAGGTGCCCATGCCGGTGGCCGCGATCGTGCATCAGCTCATCCAGGGACTGGTGGGGCGCGGCTACGGCGAGGCCGATTTCGCCGCACTGCTTCAGCAGCAGGCGGAGTCCGCGGGCCTGTCACTCGTCAGTGAGCATGCCGACCTGTCCGATGGGCTCGATTCCGGCGAAACCCGATTACTTCTTGCGGGCCACCGTCAGCCCGTCGCCGATCGGGACCATGACCAGGTCGACCCGGTCGTCGGCGGCGGCGTGGTCGTTGAAGTCCCTGACCGCGATCACCACCGGGCTGTCATTGCCGGCATCGATCACCCGGCCGTGCGAGAACGTGTTGTCGACCATGATCAGCCCGCCGGACCGGACCCGCGGCAGGACCTCCCGCCAGTAGCCGAGGTAGTTGCCCTTGTCCGCGTCGATGAACGCGAGGTCGAACATCTCCTCGTCGGGCAGCGCCAGCAGGGTGTCCATGGCCGGGCCGAGGCGCAGCTCGATCCGGTCTGACAGGCCGGCCTTCTCCCAGTACTTCCTGGCCACCATCGTCCACTCGTCGCTGACGTCACAGCACAGCAGCGTGCCGCCGTCGAGCAGCCCGCGGGCGATGCAGATCGAGGAGTAGCCGGTGAACGTGCCGATCTCGATGGCCGCCGCCGCGCCGGCGAGCTGGGTCAGCAGCGTCATGAACGTGCCCTGCTCGGGAGCGATCTGCAGGCTGGTCTCGTTCGGGTACCTATCCGCGGTCTCGTTCGCCAGCTCGCGCAGGACGGCGTCGGGCGGGCTGCTGTGCGCGGTGAGGTACGCGTTGAGGTGAAGGCTGATCTGCTCGGTGCGCCGGCTCATGGGATAACGCTATAGGCATGACGTTCATCTTCGCGAGATGCCTATGTCAGTAGGCTAGTTTACCGGCCTAGATTAACGAGTATCTGCTTCCCAGCCGGTCGGCTACCGTCAGGCAGATGGGCGGAGGCCCTCGGCTGACGCATCGCCTACCAGGCCGAGGACGAGGTCTTCGTGCCTGTGCCCGAGGGC
>JASHTQ010000547.1 GCA_030040475.1 Streptosporangiaceae bacterium | reverse complement strand
CGACGCTGTCGGCGTCCACCGTCATGGCGAACTCCGGGTCGCGGTCGCTTGCCGGGTGGTTGTGCCCGAGCCGGGTCGCCCACCAGCGGCCGGCCTGCGACCGCCACACGTGCCAGTCGGGGTAGTCTCGCCCGATCGCGGTCACCTCCGCCTCCGTCTGCGTCATGCGTTGCTCCGCCCTCCGGCTCTTCCGGCTCGCCGCGATCAGCGGAACGAGCCCGCGGTCAGGCCGGAGACGATGCGGCGCTGGGCGAACAGGACGAGCAGCGCGATCGGGATCGACACGATGACCACCGCGGCGTCGATCAGGTTATAGAAGGTCTGGTAGCCGCTCTGGCCGAAGGTGGTGATGGCCAGCGGCGCGGTGAAGTGGTTGGTCGTGTTCAGGAACGACACCGCGAAGGCGAAGTCGTTCCAGGCCAGGATGAAGGACAGGATCGCCGCGGTGAACACGCCGGGGACGGCGACGGGGACGACCACCTTGCGCAAGGTCTGCAGCCTGGTGGCGCCGTCGGTCAGCGCGGCGTCTTCCAGCTCGGTGGGGATCTGCTCGAAGAAGTTCTTCAGCAGCCAGGTCGAGATGGGCAGGGTGTAGACGAGGTAGATGATGATCAGCGGGTAGATGTTGTTCAGCGCGCCGATGTAGCGCAGCAGCAGGAACAGCGGCCCGATCATGGCGAGCACCGGGAAGAATCCGGCGAGCAGGATGAACCCGAGGATCGCGCCCGCCCCCCTGATCTTCAGCCGGGCCAGCGCATAGCCGGCCATCGAGGCGACGATGACCGTGACCGCTGTGCAGGCGAGCGAGACGATGATGCTGTTCAGCAGCGGGGTCCCGAAGCCTTGCTGGGTGAACACGTTCTTGAACGCGGTGATGTGCAACTGCGAGGGAATGATCCCGTTGGCCCCGCCGACCCCGGCCGCGGCCTGGCTGTTGGATTCCAGCGCCGTGCGCAGGATCCAGTAGAAAGGGAACAGCGAGATCAGCACCACGATAACGGCCGCGATGTAGAACAGCGTCTCCCTGATGATCTTTCCCGTGTTGTAGCGCCCGGGACGGCGTACGGCATGCGCGGCGGGCGTGGCGCCCGCGTCCGCGACGGCGGCAGTCATGCGCTCACACTCCTGAAGTCTCGGGCCGGAACACCCGGACGTAGATGGCAGACACCGCGAGCGCGAGGATGACCAGCATGATGGACTGCGCGCCGCCGGTGCCGAAGTCGGTGTTGACGATGAACGTCTGGTAGCTCAGGAACGACAGCGTCTCGGTGGAGTTGCCGGGTCCGCCGCCGGTCATGATGTAGATGACGTCGAAGACGAGCAGCGCCTGCAGGGTGCGGAAGATCAGCGCCACCGAGATGGCCGGCTTGAGCATCGGCAGCGTGATCCGCCGGAACGCCTGCCACCCGGTCGCGCCGTCCATCTTGGCCGCCTCGTAGACGTCGTTGGGGATGACCTGGAGCCCGGCAAGCAGGATGATCGCGACGAACGGGACGTTCTTCCACGAGTCGGCGACGAAGATCGCTATCCAGGACCGCCATACGCTCGCGCCCAGCCACGAGATGTTGGCCCAGGACCCGTTGAAGGCGCCGAGGAAGTAATCGACGAAGCCCGCCCGCGGGTCGAACATCGTCTTCCACAGCAGCGCGGAGACCACGGTGGGTACCGCCCACGGGACCAGCACCGACGCGCGCAGGAAGCCGCGACCGCGGAAGTTGCGGTTCAGCATCAGCGCCAGCGCCAGCGCCGCCACGAGGTCGAACACGATCGTGATCACGGTGAACACCAGCGTGCGCTCGAGTGCCGCCCGCCACAGCGAGGACCCGAACACGTTGCCGAAATCCTTGAACCCGACCCAGCTGTGCGGCAGGTTGCCGTAGGACAGGTTGTCGAAGTGGAACGAGTTCCAGATGTTGTAGATCAGCGGGTACGCGGTGATCGCGAGCAGCAGCACGAGGACCGGCGCGACCAGCATGTAGCCCAGCCGCTTGTCGGATCGTTCCCGCGCGTGCCCCACCGGGGCCGGGCGGCCCGCACGTCGTGCGGGCCGCCTTGCCACTAGGGACTTGACTTCAGTAGCCATTGTCGCCGCTGGCGTTAACTGGCCGGGGTCGCGTTAGCCGCCGACTTGATCGTGGCGGCCTGGGACGCGAACGCCTGGGATGCGGCGTTCGCGCTGGAGTTCGCGTAGACCCCGGAGAACAGCGTCTGCAGGTCCGCCGAGACCGCCAGGTAGTTCGGGTTCACCGGACGCGGAGCGGAGTAGTTGTTCAGCGTCTTGACCGCCGCGAAGTACGGCGCCGCGGACAGAAGCTGGGAGTTGTAGGCGCTGGGCAGCGACGGCGGGTCGCCGGTCGCGATGGCCCTGGCAATCTCCACCGACGGGCTGGTCAGGTACTGGATCAGCTTCCACGCCGCGGCCGCGTGGGCGGTCTTGGCGTTGATCGCCAGCATCTCGCCGCCGAGCGCGGAGCCCGGCGTACCGCCGGGACCTGCCGGGAACGGGATGTAACCGACG
>JASHTQ010000546.1 GCA_030040475.1 Streptosporangiaceae bacterium | reverse complement strand
CCGGCGACGTATCGGGCGCCGGCGTGGTGGCCGGGGAGGTCAGCGACGGGGACGGGCTCGGGCTGGCCGCCGAGCTCGGGGCGAGCCTGGCGCAGGCCGCGATGATCACCGTGTCGGTGGCCGGGTCGGTGCTGCCGCCGACGTCGCCGAGGTCGACGAAATAGTGCGGCCACGGCAGCCCGCTGGCGGCCAGGATGACCCGCTGCGCGGCGATGTCGTAGCCCCAGGCGTCCCCGCCCGCGCCCTGGTCGAGCCCGAGCGCCACCCCGTCCCTGACCGCGTACATGCCCGCCGAGCCGCTGACCGCCGAGCCCGAGACGGTCGCCCTGATCTGGCCCGTCTGCGGGTTCACGCCGATGAGGTTGGACCCCGTGGTCAGGTAGATGCGCTGCTGCGCGGGGTCGTAGCCTTCGGGCACGGCACCGGGGATCGACCACAGCCAGGCGCCCGTGGTGCCGTCGTACGCGGCGACGCCGGCCGCCGTGGAGAACAGCACCACGCCGTCGTACGCCGCGCTGAGCGTGCCCTGGAACGAGAGTCCCTCGATCGGCTGGACGACGTACTCCGTGCCGGTCACCATGTTGATCTTGCGCAGCGCGGTGACCGGGGCCGAGCCGACGAACCCGCCGCTGGACTCGGCCACGTACAGCCAGTTGCCGTCGGTGCGCCAGGCCTGCGGCACCGGGCCGGTGGGCAGCCGCCAGCGGACCTGTCCGGTCTGGTTGTCGTAGCTGGTCACCGCCGTGGTCCCGACGATGACCGTGTACGTCGGCCCGCCCGCCACCGCACCGCCGAAGGCGGACGCGGGGAACCTCGCGTCCCGGCCGGGCTGAACGGCGGCCCAGTCGGGCACCACCACCTCGGTGCGCTTGGAACCCGAGTAGACGACGCCGGCGGTGACCTCGCCCGGCCAGGTCCGCACCGACACGATGGCCGCGCCGGCCGGGAACCCGGTCAGCGTCAGGTTCCACAGCGGCGCGCCGGATGCGGCGGAGTAGGCGTGGAGGGTCAGTCCCGCGCCGACGGCGGCGACGCCGTGCCCGACCGATACGTAGGCCAGCCCCGAGCGCGGCACCGTGCCGGTCAGCCCGGAGACCACCTGCCACGAGCCCGGCAGCGGCCTGCTCCACCTGACCATGCTCTGCACGTCTCCCGCCCGGCAGCCGGACCGGCATCCCGCCGCGGGCGCGCCCGCGATCGCGCCCTGGATCGGATAGGGCAGCAAGACGACGCCGAGCAGCGCCGCGGCCAGTACCCAGCGCCGCAGCCTGGGCGAGGCCGCGGCCGTGCCGAGGCTGATCCGGCCGAGATACCCGCGCGCGGCGCGGCGGCGCATCCGGGCGATCCGGCGCTGCATGGCCCGCCGGCGCGTGCGCCTGGGGACGCTGCGTTCCGGGTGCTGCCTCACACCACCACCGTAGGCGGGTTACCGATAACGTTGGACCAATCTTCGCTAACGCAAGCCAGCCGACCTCTAGGAGGAGGTAACCCATGACCGACCGAGCGCCGCTGCCCTACGACTTCCTGCCGCCCATCCCGTCATTCGAGCTGAGCAGCGACGACGTCAGCCAGGACCAGAAGATGTCGGAGAACCAGGTCTTCGACGGGTTCGGCATGACCGGCGGGAACATCTCGCCGTCACTGCGGTGGTCCGGTTTCCCCGCCGAGACCAAGAGCTTCGCGGTCACCTGCTACGACCCCGACGCGCCGACCGGGTCGGGCTTCTGGCACTGGATCGTGCTCGGCATCCCCGCTTCGGTGACCGAGCTCGAGACCGGCGCGGCGGGCACCGACGGCTCCGGCCTGCCCGCGGGGGCCTTCCACGTCCGCAACGACTACGGTGTCAAGGACTTCGGCGGCGCGGCCCCGCCTGCCGGTGACCCGCCGCACCGCTACGTGTTCGCGGTGCACGCGCTCGACGTGGAAGATCTCGGCGTCAACGACGAGATCACGCCCGCGGTGGCCGGCTTCAACCTGCGCTTCCACACCATCGCCCGGGCCCTGCTCATCCCGGTCTACGGGCACTAGGCCTCGGCGGTCAGGACAGGCGCTCGCCGCAGCGGGCGGGGTCGTAGCCGGGGAGGCTGGCCAGCTGGGCCAGCAGCCACGGCGACGCGAGCACCTTGAGCAGGCCCTGGACCTCGCGTGACGCGGCGTACCTGGCGGGTATGACCAGGTCGAAACGCTCCTCGGCGAGCGGGATGAAGCTCAGCCCGTAGGCGAGCGCGGCCGGCTCGCTGGACACGCCGACGTCCGCGACGCCGCCCGCGACCGTGGACGCCACCTGCAGGTGCCCGGCGGCCTGGCCGTCGTAGCCGGGGAGTTCGGCCGGGTCCAGGCCCAGCCGCAGGCGCTCCTGGTCGAGCAGCGCGCGAGCCTGCGCGCCCGGCTCCCGGTTCACCAGCCGCAGCCCGCGGGAGGCCACGTCGTCGAGCCCGCGTACCGCGGTCGCGGCGCGGGCCACCAGGCCCTCGCGCCAGCAGGTGAACCCGACCGTCTCGGCGCCGCCGGGGATCTCGACCTGGGCACCTTGCTCGTAGTGTTCGTAGCCGCCGGCGTGGCCCGGCTGGTGGACGCCCGCGGCGTGCACCATCCCGGCGGCGGCCAGGCGCAGCGCCTCGCCGCTGCCGCACGGCCACCACGCGAACGCCACCGGCGGGTCGAGCAGCGCGAGCGGCGTCTCGAGGAGCGGCAGCGCCGGGTCGCAGCCCGCCACGACCAGCGTGGGCCTGGGCGGCCCGATGGGGCGCACGGTGATCGGGCCGGAGGCGGCCGCGGGCGCGCCGGGAGCCGTGCCGACTACCAGACCGCCTGCCGGGCCGAAGCCGGCCCTGGCCGCGGTGTCGGCGTGCAGCGGGAGCGCGACGAACCCGTCGCCGACCGCGGCGAGCGCGACCCGTGACCCCTCGACCGCCGCCGGGGCCACCGGCCGGGCCAGCACCGGATCGGCCGGATCGCCGGGGCCGAACAGCTCCTCGACCGTCATGCCGAGCGCATCGGACAAGGCCAACGCGACCCGCAGCGAGGGATCCGAATGACCGGACTCCACCGCGGACACGGCCTGCCTGGTCACGCCGGCCACGCCCGCAAGGTGCTGCTGGGACAGGCCGCGCGCCTGCCTGGCCAGCCGCAGCCGCGTCCCCGCGGGCCAGGGGACTTCCGTCATGTCCCGACCTCCACCGCCGCTCATCAGGTCCCGGTCCCCGCCCGCCGGCAGCCCGGCGTTCCGCAGGCCCCGTTCCCGGATGCTAGACGACGATCATGACCGACCGGAACGCGGCGTGGTCCTATGATCCGGGGATGAAGACGCAGATCATCAGCGTCCGCACGGGGACGCGCGAGACGATCATGGACATTACGGGGGAATGCGCGGAGTTCGCCGCCGCGGCGGCGGGCGGCGGGGACGGGCTGCTGCATGTGTTCGTGCCGCACGCGACGGCGGGGATCGCACTGATCGAACTCGGCGCGCGCAGCGACGACGACCTGCTGGCGGTGCTGGCGAGCCTGCTCCCCGCCGAGGACCGCTGGCGGCACGCGCACGGATCCCGCGGGCACGGCCGGTCGCACGTGCTGCCCGCCTTCGTCCCGCCGTACGCCACCGTCCCTGTCATCGGCGGGCGCCTGGCCCTTGGCACCTGGCAGTCCATCGCCCTGGTCGACCTCAACGTGGACAACCCCGACCGGCACGTCCGGTTCTCGTTCCTCGGCTGATGGAGGTCCTCGTCAGGGGAACGGGCGGGGCCGCGGGCTGGCCGGAGGCCGACTGCCGGTGCGCCTCCTGCCTGCGCGCCGCCGGGCAGGCACGGAAACGGTCGTCCATAGTCATCGACGGGACGGTGGTGCTGGCGGTCCGGGGCGAGGGGGACGACGAGGGGAGCGCCGGGGGCGGGCAGGCCGCGGCCGGGTACCGGGTAGCGGAGCTGGCGCGGGCCGGGACCGCGGGGTTCCGGGTGCGGGAGCTTGCGGATGCCGGGGGCGGCGGGGAGCCTGGCGGGTGGGAGGTGACGGGGCCGGACGGGGGGCGGGTGCTGTACCCGGCGCGGCCGGGGGCGGTGCCGGTGCCGCCGGACGGGGCGGGCGCCTATGACGTCGCGTTTCTCGACATGCTCGGTGATCCGACTCAGCTGGGGCGGCTGCGCAGGGAGGGGCTGATCACCGCGGACACGATCGTGGCGGTGGCGTTCGCGGACCACCGGGTGCCCGGGGAAGCGGAACTCCGGCGGCGCTGCGGGTTCTGGCACGCCGTCGGGCCGGCTGACGGGGATCGGATCACCACCTCTCGTTCGGATAAAAAAGAATTGGCGGGAGCTGCCCGGGCGGTGCCGTGGCGGGTGCTTGTGCTTGGCGGGGCGCGTTCGGGCAAATCGGAGGAGGCGGAGCTGCGGCTGGCGGGCGAGCCGGATGTTACGTACGTGGCGACCGGGCCGGACGGGGCCGGGGACCCGGAATGGGCGGCGCGGGTGGCGGCGCACCGGGCGCGGCGGCCCGGGTGGTGGCGGACGGTCGAGACCACGGACCTGGCCGCCGTGCTCGGCTCGGCGCGCGGGGCGGTGCTGATCGACGGGATCGGCACCTGGCTGGCCGCGGCGATGGACGAGTGCGGCGCGTGGGACGGGACGGGCGGCGCGGGAGCAGCGGGCGGCGCGGGAGCAGCGGGCGGCGCGGGGAGCGCGCAGGGCACGGGCGGGGTACCGGGCACGGGGGCGGGAGGGCTTGCGGAGAGGATCTCGGGGGTGGTGGCGGCTTGGCGGCAGACTCGGGCCCGCGTGGTGGCGGTCAGCGACGAGGTGGGGCTGGGGGTGGTGCCGGGGACGGCGGCGGGACGGAGGTTCAGGGACGAGCTCGGACGGCTGAACCAGGCCCTCGCGGCCGAGTCGGAAGAGGCCGAAATGGTCGTTGCGGGGCGAGTGCTGGCGCTGGGCTCTTTGGGATGAACGCTACCGGATAACGGTCCGGTGACAATCCGGCAAGGCTTGGCACTTCCGTGCCTATCCAGGGCGTTATGTCGCCCCCGCGCGCTGGCCAGCGGTGGCCGCTGGCCGCTACCGTAGGAAGTCCCGCGGCCGGGCACGCCTCGTAGCTCGCCACCGACGTCGAACTTCACCAGCGGCTGCCGCCCGGACGCGGGTCGCCGCAGCGGATCCTCGCGGTCCCGGGTCCTTATCGGCCCGGCCCGGCGCGGGGGGTTCCGGGGTCGCTCCCCGGGGCCGGCACAGCGATGAGGTGATGACGAGGTATGGCGCGCGTGGTGGTCATAGGCGACCTGATGACGGACGCGGTCGCTCACGCGAGGCTCGCGCTCGCCCGGGGCAGCGACACCCCCGCGGCCGTGACCATGCACGGCGGCGGCTCCGGTGCCAACATAGCCGCCTGGATGGCGGCCGACGGCGGGGACGTGGCCTTCGTCGGGCGGCGGGGCGCGGACATCGCGGGGCGCAACCGCGACATGGAGCTGATGGGGTACGGCGTCGACGCCCGGCTGGTGATGGACCCGGAGCGGCCGACGGGCACCTGCGTGGTGATGGTCACGCACAAGGGCGAGCGGACGATGCTGTCCGACCCCGGCGCGAACGCCGCGCTGTCCCCCGACGACCTGCCGCACGACCTGTTCATTCCAGGAGCCCACCTGCACGTGTCCGGGTACACGCTGCTGTCCGAGGGAGCTCGTTCCGCGGGGCTGGCGGCGATCGATTACTCGCGGCGGGCGGGCATGTCCGCGTCGGTCGACGCGGCCTCCTCGGCGCCGCTGGAACGCGCGGGGGCCGAGCCCTTCCTCGAGCTGTCGGCCGGGGCCGTGCTGCTGTTCGTCAACGCCGCGCAGGCCAAGGTGCTCACCGGGCGGGACGACCCGGAGGCGGCGGCGCGGGTGCTGACCGCCTGGTACCCGCAGGTCGTGGTCAAGCTCGGCGCCGACGGCGCGCTGTTCTACGCCAACGGGCGGCCGCCGGTCCGGGTGCCGGCCCCGCCGGTAGACCGGGTGGTCGACGGCACCGGCGCCGGCGACGCGTTCATCGCCGGCTTCCTGCCCGCCTGGCTGGACAAGAAGCCGCCGCACGAGGCGCTGTCCAGCGGCTGCCGGCTCGCCGCGCACGCCCTCAACCTCATCGGCGCCCGCCCTGTCCTCTGAGTACCTGAGCGAGCTGTTCTCGCTGGGCGGCCTGGTGGCCGTGGTCACCGGCGGAAGCTCGGGCATCGGCGCGGGGATGGCGGCCGCGCTGAGCCGGGCCGGGGCGCGGGTCGTGCTCGTCGCGCGTGACCCTGACCGGCTCGCCGCGGCGGCGTCGGGAATGCGCGCCTTCGGCGGCGAGGTGGCGTGGGTGAGCGCGGACCTCGGCGACCGGGGCGAGGTCTCGCGGGCGGGGGCGGCGGCCGGGGAGGCGTTCGGGGCGCCGGACATCCTGGTGAACTGCGCGGGGATCAACCTGCGGCCGCCGCTCGGCGACTTGTCGGCCGACGACTGGGACGTCACGATGGCGGTGAACCTGACCGCGCCGTTCCTGCTCGGGCAGCGGTTCGGGCCGGTGATGGCCGAACGGGGCTGGGGGCGGATCATCAACGTGACCTCGCAGCAGGCACAGCGGGCGTTCGGCAACAGCGGGGGGTACGGGGCGTCCAAGGGCGGGCTTGCCTCGCTGACCCGGTCCCAGTCCGAGGCGTGGGCGGGCCGCGGCGTGTGCTGCAACTCGGTGTGCCCCGGGTTCGTGGCGACCCGGCTCAACGCGGCGGTCGCGGGCGACCCGGCGCGG
>JASHTQ010000545.1 GCA_030040475.1 Streptosporangiaceae bacterium | reverse complement strand
GCTGACCGTCGGCCAGCTCGCGGACCTGCGCAAGGAAAGCCCGGCGGCCGAACTCGTGCCGACGCAGAACCTGGTCGAGGGCCTGCGGGTGATCAAGGACGCGGACGAGGTGGCCATGCTGCGGCGGGCGGCGCAGGTGGCGGACACGGTGATCGGCGAGATCAAGGCCGCGGTCAGGCCCGGGATGACGGAGAACGAGCTGGCCGGGGAGATCGAGCGCTGGCAGCGCCGGCTCGGCGCGGAGCGGAGCATGGCGCCGCTGATCGTGGCGTCCGGCGAACGGTCGGCACTCCCCCACGGCGTCGCGAGCTCGAGGGTCATCGGCTGGGACGAGCCGCTGATGGTCGACATCTCGCCGGTCGTCGGCGGCTACCGCGCGGACCTCACCCGCACCTTCTACCTGGGCAGGGCGGACCCGGAGTTCGCGAAGATGTACCGGGTGGTGCGGGAGGCGCAGGCGATCGGCCAGTACGCCATCAGGTCCGGCGTGCCCTGCCGGGAGGCAGACAAGCAGGCCCGCGACCACATCGCGCGGGCGGGGTACGGCGAGCTGTTCAATCACTCGCTCGGCCACGGCATCGGCCTGGACCAGCACGAGCCGCCGCGGCTCTCGCCGTACGACCCGGGTGTGCTGCAGGCGGGCATGGTCGTGATGGTCGAGCCCGGCATTTACCGCAGGGGATTGTTCGGCGCCCGGCTTGAGGACGCGGTGCTGGTGACCGAGGACGGCTGCGAGCTGCTGTGGAGCTCGGACCGCGAGATGTGCGAGCTGCCCCGGCCCGGCTAGCGAGGTGAGATCATGGATGCCGCGGAACCGCCCGGCGGATAGGAGCGTGCTCGGATGAAGATCGGCCTGCATGTCGCGGACTTCACCTGGGACGGCGGCCCGGCCGCGCTGCGGGAGCGGCTGGGCGACGTGGCCGTCAAGGCGGAGCAGGCGGGCATCGACCGGATCAGCGTGATGGACCACCTGTGGCAGATCGCCAGCCTCGGGCCGCCCGAGCACGAGATGCTCGAGGCGTATACCGCGCTGGGCTTCCTGGCCGCGAGGACCGAGCGGGTCAAGCTGCTCACCGTCGTGACCGCGGTGGTCTACCGGGACCCCGGGCTGCTCGCCAAGGCGGTCACCACCCTTGACGTGCTGTCCGGCGGGCGGGCGATGCTCGGCATCGGGGCGGCCTGGAACGAGGACGAGGCGCGCGGCCTTGGCCTGTTCTTCCCGCCGCTGGCCGAGCGCTTCGAGCGGCTTGAGGAGGCGCTGCAGATCTGCCTGCAGATGTGGAGCGGCTCGCAGGCCCCGTTCGACGGCAAGCACTACCGGCTGGCCCGCACGCTGAACTCACCGCAGTCGCTGGCCCGCCCGCACCCGCCGATCATGATCGGCGGCGGCGGAGAGCGCAAGACGCTGCGGCTGGTGGCTCGCTACGCCGACGCCAGCAACATCTTCGCCTCCCCCGACCTGGCCCGCAAGCTCGACGTGCTGCGCGAGCACTGCGCCGCCGAGGGCCGCGACTACGACGAGATCGAGAAGACCGCGCAGGTGCGCTTCGACCTGGGCCGCGGCGGCGAGAACGTCCAGCAGACGATCGAGCAGCTGCACGGACTCGCCGAGCTCGGCGTCACGGTCGCCCAGGGTACCCTCGCCGACGTCGGCTCTCTGCGCGCGCTCGACCTCATGGGCGAACAGGTAATACCCGCCGTCGAGAAGTTCTGATCCTGGGACGGGAACCACCGTCGGCTTTCGCCCGGTGTCCGGTTTCGCACAAGGCGGTGCTCGGCTACGAACCTGCCAGTCGGTCGACGGCGTCGTCTATCGCCTTCAGCGACGATAATGCGGGCACGAATGTCACCGGATCGAAAGGGGGCGCCCGGCGGAATCGCCGGGTGGCCGATGTGATGACGCCGAGGGCGCCTTCCGAACCGACGAAAAGCGATGCAGGTCATAGTCGGCGACGTCTTTTATGCGCATCGCTGCCGGTATGCAGAACGGTGCCATCGGCCAGCGCCACTTCCAGGGCGAGCACCGAGTCCCTGGTGACCCTGTACTTGACGCAGCGCATGCCACTCGCATTAGTGGCGAGATTGCCGCCGATCGTGCAAATCTCGAAACTGCCCGGGATCCGGGGCGTAGAACGTGCCCGCGGCCCGCGTCGACCGGCCGAGATGGGCATTGGGCACCTGCTTCGGCGATCGCTTATTGCCGAGCCACCGGACAGCCTGGCGCCCTCACCGAACGGAATCGCCAGAATCGCTCGCTCGTTTGCCCAGGCCAGCAAGGATCGGTATCGCATCACCACGACGGCAGGAAAGGAGCCTGCCGTTACAGAATCCATTGTCGCGCACCAGCCTGCATTATCCACTCGGCAATTTACCGGCCCGGTGCGGGCATGGGCGTTTCACTTTCGCTCCGGCCGCCAACAAGCGCGATCCGGCGCAGATGCCCGGTGCCGGGTCGGCACGTCCGGATCGGCCCGGCATCGGAGTGGCGCCTTCTCGGCGGCTCTTGGGTTGCGGGTTTGCGGTAGCGGCTTTACGGCGGCGACGGGCCGACGCCCACTGCGTGGGCTACACTTGGCGTGCCTACGGAGGGTCCTGCGTACCGGGTGCCGTCATCGCGATTGGCGCCGCTCTCCAGGTGGTTCCGCGAGCGGTGTACGCGGCCTTGCCTTCCTACTTGCAGATCTGAAGCATCCTGATTCTTCTGGGCCATAAGGGATAGCAATAGCATTAAAGCTATGTTGTCGTCTGTCGACACGGAGGTGCATGATGGCAAGCGGAGCCGGCGAGCGAGCCGATGGCAAGGAATCGGTGATAGAGGCGGCCGATCCTTCCGTCGTCTTCAGTACGAGGAAGTTCGCTGACGGGGCAGCGCAAATCATCCGCCAGATGATCCTAGCCAACGAGATCCAGGCGGGTGAGCGGCTGAACGAGCTCAGCCTGGCCCAGCGGCTAGGCATCAGCAGGTCACCGCTGCGAGAGGCTATCCAATCGCTGGCTGGCGAAGGGCTCGTCCGGTTCGTCCCCGGTCGCGGCGCGTTCGTCGTCGAGCTCGGCCTGGAGACCGTGCGCCACTTGGCCCAGATCCGCACCGTGCTTGAATGCCTCGGTGCCCGGCTCGCGGCCGAGTCGGCTTCCGACGAACAACTGTGTGAGCTGGAGGCTCTGCTAGAGACGACCGAAGGCTCCATGGACGATCAGGCAGCCTATCCGAGCGATCTGGATTTCCACCGCGCTCTGCTCAAGGCGGCAGACAACCCGCCCCTGGTCGAGCTGACGGGCACGCTGAGCATCCAGCTCCGGCTGGCGCGGCTGCGGTCGGCGCAGCAGCCGGGACGGGCCCGCCAAGCGCTCACCGAGCATCGGATAATCTTGGACGCGTTGAAGCGGCACGACCCGGACGGGGCCGCCAAGGCCATGGAACAGCACCTCAACGGTGCACTGATCAACGTGACGAGGCTGTTCGATTCCTGACCGCGGCTGCCTCAGTCAGGGATCGGCCGAGCCATCGCTCCCAGAGCGTCGCGATCGAAGCGTAGTCGAGCCTTCCCTGGCCCTGGGCGGTCGCCATTTCGTAGACCGGGTGCGAGGCCTGGATGGCGAAGAGCGGGACGCCGGTCTCCCGTGCGAGTGCCAGCGCCAGCCCGGAGTCCTTCAGCGCCGCCTCGGTCGGCATGCCGCCCTGGTAGTCGCCCTGAGCCACTCGTTCCATCAGCCTGTGCTCAAGCGGCCGGGTGAGCCCGGCGTCGTTGCCGGTGAGCAGGTCGATGAGGCGCTCGCGCGGGACGCCGCAGGCCGCGGCCAGCGCGGCCGCCTCCACCAGGACGACCATGACCGCGTGCGCGACCGCGTTGTTGATCACCTTGAGCGCCGCGCCACTGCCGAGCTCGCCGAGCCTGATCGTCTTGCGCCCCAGTGCGTTCAGCACCGGTGTCGCGGCAGCCACGTCGGCGTCGTCGCCGCCGACCAGCAGGGCCGCGGTGCCGCTGCGCATCTGCCCGACGCCGGCCGCGAGGGCGGCATCGACGATGCCGACGTGGTGCGGTCGACAGAGCGCAGCCAGGCCGCGCATGGTGTCCGGGCCTACGGTGCTCGTCTCGATAATCACGCTCCCCGGCGCCATCCTTGGCGCCAGCACCTCGACGACCTCCGCGGACGCCCGCGGCGACGGCAAGCAGAGCACGACCCACTCCGCGCCCCTGAGCTCGGCCAGGTCAGGGCAGCAGCGGAAGTCGTGCTCGCGGGCCACACGGGCGGCACGGTCTTGGTCGACGTCGTAGCCGAGCAGCCGGAATCCCGGCGCCAGCCGCGAGGCGATGGCCGAGCCCATGTTCCCGAGCCCGCAGAGCCCGAGCTGACGCGCCGGACCCGGCGTGGCCGTCTCGCTGGTGTTGTTGTGCACTGTGCTCCCTTCCGCACCAGGCCGCGTGGACGGCGGATCCGGTCCTAGCTTGCCGGCGCAAGCCGATGAACACGTGCTCGATGTACCCGCTCCGGGCGAAGGCCGCCAGCAGCTCTGCGCCGCTGGCGCGCTGCCATTCGGCGACCGCTAGCGCGGCGGATGCGACCGGCGGCCCGTGGTGGAACAGGGCCTCCATCGAGGTCGGCGACGATCTGCCCGGTATCGGTTCGGCTGCCGGCCAGCGCCACACCGCAGTAATCACGGAGCAGACGGCGCATTTCGGCGAGCCCGTTCGGCGGCAGCTCGTCCGCGCGGATGGCAGGGAAACGATGCGCGAGATCGCTGGCCGCAGTCACACCGACTCCTCCTTCGGTGTCGGCGCAAGGGCGCTCGCCAAGTGAGAAAGATCACGGGCACCGGCTAGCGCGGACGCCGCCGAGAACAGCGAATCCGCGCCGTCCGGGCCGAGCACGGGCACGGCAAGCCGTCGAAACTTGGACTCGACCTCGGCCGCCGTCAGCGGATTGGCCGGCTCGCCCTTGGGCGCGTCGACCTGTTCCTCGTAGCGGCTTCCGTCGCGGAGCTCCAGAGTGACCCGGCAGGCCCAGCGCTCGGGGAACATCGCGGTCAGCGCGGGATCCTCGCAGATGGACGTCACTTCGCACATCGCGCCGACCGCGGGATCGGCCAGGTCGTCCCCGCTGATCTCGGTCAGGCGCGGGCCGTGCACGATGGCGTGGGCGATGTTGAAGCGAGTGCTCAGCCGAGCGCCCACCGCCGAGTTTGGCTCGGACTCCTGGTCCACGGCGATCCGGTGTGTCCAGACGGTCACCTTCGTGATCTGCTTTGGGTCGGTGCGGCCATGACGCTGCCAGATGGCCAGCAGGGCGTCGATGCCCGCATGCGCGTAGCGGCAAGCGCAATAGGGGCGCAGCGACAGTTCCTCGACCCCGAACCCGCCGTCATCGCCAAGGAGCAGCTCGGGCCTGGTCGTGTCGGCGAAGGCGCGGAAGAAGCCCTCGGGTCCTTCCAGCACGGTGGACGGACCGGTGAAGCCGCCGTAGCCCAAGTAGGCGGCGGTGACGCCGCTGGCGGCCGGCCATCCCCCGTGCAACGCCATCAGCATGGAACCTTCGTGGCGGAACTCATAAAGCCCGCCGGCCATGCTTCCGGCGATGCCGAGGGCGCTGAGCATCGCCGCCCGGTCGGCGCCCAGCAGGTACGCCGCCGCAGCCGCAGCACCGAACGGGTTGCAGGTGGCGGTGGGATGGAAGCCGCGGCCCCGGTGCGACGGGTTAACCACCGAGCCAATGCGCACTACCGCTTCGGTGCCGACGACGATGGCGTCGAGCACGTCCTGACCGGTCGCCCTGACTGCGTGGCCGACGGCCAGCGCGGCTGGGATGACCGATGGTCCCGGATGGGTGATGGACATGGCGTGCGTGTCGGTCAGGCCGATGCTGTATCCCATCGTCCCGGTGACCAGGGCGGCCGTGGCCGGGTCGAACCGCTCGCCGAAGACCGGCACCGGGCAGGGGCCGATCCGACCAAGGGCCTGCATGACCGCCCTGACGTGCTGTCCTTCCGCGGTAGCCGAGCCGGCCACCGCCACGCCGAGAAAGTCGAGGACCAGGGTGCGGGCGGCGGCGATAGCCGACTCGGTGATCTTTCCCGACTTCCGGCGCAGCAGGTCGACCAGCGCCGCAGTGCTCGCCTGCATCACCGGCTTGGCACGTGCAGGTAGCGGTCCTCCAGCTGCTGGTATCTCTCCAGCCCAACTAGACGCTGCCGTTCGTCCCAGCTGACCGTGTCTGCCAGCAGCACGTGATTGCCGCCGCCGTTGCGGAGAGTCTCCATGGCCCGCTGGACGGCCGCCATCGCGACCCGAAGTGCCGTGTTGGCGTATAGCTCCATCCGAAAACCCACCTCGGCCGGCTCACTGACGGTCAGCAGCGGGGTCTTGCCACCCTCGACCATGTTCGCCACCAGCGGTGCGTCGATCAGCGTAGGCAGCTGCCGCAGCTCCTCGACGATCCGCGGCGCCTCGACGAAGATCATGTCCACGCTGGCCTCCGCGTACGCCCGCACTCGCTCGACGCTGGCTTCGAAGCCCTCCGCCGCGTACGCGGCGGTGCGGGCAATGATCACCAGGTCCGGGTCGTCGCTGCTGTCCAAGGCCGCCTCCGGCTTGTCCAGCATCGTCTGCTGCGCGACCACTGCCTTGCCGTCGAAGTGACCGCAGCGCTTCGGGCTGATCTGGTCTTCGAGTTGGACCGCAGCCGCACCGGCGCGTTCGGGCTGACGCACGGTGCGGTGGACGTTCAGCACGCCGCCGAATCCGGTGTCAAGCATCAGCGATCACAAGGACCGACAGCACGTCTATGAGCCGCTCCATGTGTCCTACGGGCGTGAGTCATGCTCCCGATATCCTTCCGAATGTTGCTGACCGCGCGACGGACGCATGCCGCCCGTGCTAGTTGCGGACATCCCACCAGATCGACTGTCTACCAGTCGTCTGTCGACAGACAGTCTGCGCTGCCCGGCTCGGTGTGTCAAGCGGTGGCGTTATGCCAGCAAGTTAGGTAGGGTCGGCCTAGCGGTGAGGCGCCAGCAGGCGGCGGTCCTTTCCCTAATAAATGATCATGGACGCCTACCTATTCGTGGACAGTTCTGTTATAGCGGCCCCTTGCGTAACTTCGTCAACTCTGGACTCGAATTCAGCAGGTGACAGATAGCCGAGCGACCGCTGTATCCGCCTCCTGTTGTAATGGCTCTCGATGTACTCGAACGCGGCCATTCTCACATGCTGGACATTCTTCCGGTTCCTCGCGCTTCAGACATTTGCGGCTCTCCTTCTCGCCACGCCCTTCCGGGGGCGCAGCGGTTCTGATGCCACCTTGTCCAATAACGATGCGTCACCAGCGAACCCGCAACCCCTGGGCATTTAATGCAACGTCTTCCCGATCCCCACTTGACGCCTCAAGGGCGCCTTTTCCGTCTCGCTCCATCTTGGGCCGGCGGTTCTCTTCCTCCAGTTCCCGCGGCCGCGCCCGATCCCGCCCGGCCGCTGACCCCAGGACGGGTCCGCCGGGAATTCGCAACGTCCGCTCCGGCCTGGGAACGCCCGCCCGCTCACGAAACCCTCCCGCCTCGGGGCAGCCGACCCCAAAGGCAGCAGCAAGGACCCAGCTCGCCGCTACCTGCTCCCGGCGAAGCAGGCATGCCACGCACAGCGAAAGCGATGCTGACCAGGGAAAAGGATAAACTTAAGCTAATGCGCTGGGCGCGGGTAACTTCGGATTAGGGTCTACCCGACCTGGGGCCCGGACGCGCCGGTCGGTGCGCTGGCGCCGTTACGACCCGGGCAACGTCTTCCGGCTCCACCGCACCGGCGACCCGGCGGGCTGAGGGCGGGGGGAGCTGATGTAGCCGTTCTCGAACAGGAACGGCATCACGCCACCGGAGAGCATCATGGCCCCGAGGCGGCCGGGGACGCCCTGTCCAGGGTAATGCGCGCCGGTTCGCCGGTTGGTGATCGTCCAGCTGGCGAACTCAAGTTCCAGCTCGTCACCTTCGACGAACCCCGCACTGACGCCAGGGGCGGCCACGCACGGGAGGCCTTCGGTCACGGCTCCGCGGAGGAACAGACCGGCCACGGAATCCGCCACGACGGCGCCAATGCCCAGGTCTTTCAACGCGCGCGGGGCGGGCCGACCGGATCCGATGCCGAACGACTCGCCGGCCACGATGATGTCGCCGTGGCGCACCAGCTCCGCCCACCCGGGCCGGACGGCCGACAGCACCTGGCTGGCTTGTTCCGCGCGCGGGCGCATCAGTACGACGGTCGGCAGCAGCACCTCTGTATCGATGTTGTCGCCGAGCACCCAGACTCGCCCCATCAGGTCGCTCATGACAGCGTTCCGCGCGGATCGCAAATGTATCCGTTCACCGCCGAGGCCGCGACGGTGGCGGACGAGGCGAGGAAGATTCCCGCGTCGGGACTGCCCATCCGGCCCTTGTAGTTCCGGGTGCTCGACGCTATCGCCAGCTCGCCCCGCCCCAGAACACCCATGTCGACGCCGCCGCAGGCGCCGCACGCCGAGGAAGTTACGATCGCGCCTGCCTCCTGCAGGACGCTCACGTAGCCGGCCTGGACCGCCTGTCGATGGATCGCCTCCGAGCTGGGCGTCACGATGAAACGGACACCGGGACTCACATGCCGGCCGCGGACGACATCTGCCGCCACCCGGATGTCTTCCAGGGTGCCGTTCGAGCATGAGCCGACAAAGCACTGCTGAATCGCTATCCGATCGGCAGCAAGGTCGGTTACCGCGCGGCAATTGTGCACGACCGAGCCGGGCAGAGCCACCATTGGCTCGACGGCCGACACGTCGATCACGCGGTCAGCCGCATATTCGGCATCGCGATCCGGTTCGACCGGGCACAGGTCCTCGATGCCCCGCTGCCGGTAGTGCGCGCCTAGGACGTCATCGAAGGGGAATATCGGGAACTCCACGCCGACCTCGGCGCACATTGTGGACAGGGCACGCCGCTCGTTCGGCGTCCAGCCGTCCAGGGCGCTGCCGTGGAATTCCATGTTCTGGCCGCCGTGCATTCCGTATTCGTTGGCGATCTGGAGGAAGATGTCCTTCGGCGTCACGCTGGCGGGCATGGTCCCCTCGAGCCGGTAACGCACCGTTGGCCCGCAGATGAACCAGCTCTTGCCGAGACAGGTGGCCTGTAGCATGTCAATGGATCCCAGCCCGTGGGCCGCGGCATTGAACGCCCCGCCACTGCAGGTGTGCGAGTCAGCGCAGACCAGCAGTTCACCGGGCCGGATATATGCCTCGTCGGCCACGACCTGATGTGAGATTCCCTGGCCCTGTCCGATGTCGTGAAAGCGACTGATCCCGAATTTCTGCACGAACGCCCGGCCGCGCGCCTGGGCTTCGGCCGCGAATATCGTATTGGCGGGGACAAAGTGGTCGAATATGACGACTATCTTCTCCGGCGTATCGACCTTCAGGATCTCCTCGGTTGGAAATATGGTGGCCATGAAGTTGATGTCGAGCACGACGATGGTGTCGACGTCAACCTCTACCGCGTCACCTGGCTGTACCCGGGCCTGGCCGCTGTGTTCGGCCAGGATCTTCTCGATGGCGGTCATGCCGGACATGGCTACAGATCCTTTACTTCCTTTACTTCCGCCCGCGCACGTAGTTCTGTTCGGCGGCGTATATCTCGTGCAGGCGCATCAGCCAGTTTGTCTCCTCAGCCGACGCCACCAAGTCGGGCCGCTCCACCACGATGCCCGCACGCAGCGACTGCCTCAGCACCTCAATGCTCTGCTGCATGCCGCGTACCGCCCCGGCCGAGAGCACCCTGGGGTAACCCACCACCGCAACCCCTAGCGCCTGGAGTTCGGCCGCCGACAGGAGCTCCGCGCCGGTCAGGGAACGGATGCCGAAGCCCATGTTCACCGCAACCGGCGCGCGAACCTCTCCGGCAAACCGCGCGATGTGGTCGCGGGTGAGCAATGCGTCTTCGATGATCAGGTCCGCCCCGGCGGCGGCGTACAGGTTGGCCCGCCGGATCGACTCCTCGAGCCCGAGCACCGCGCCGGAATCCGTGCGTGCCTCAATGACGAAGTCGTCGCTCTTCCTGGCGGCAAGCGCCGCCTCGAGCTTGCCGAGCATCTCCTCGGCGTCGATGACCTCTTTCCCCGCCATGTGCCCGCATCGCTTGGGCGCGACCTGGTCCTCCAGCATGACCCCGCTCGCGCCGGCTTCCTCCAGGCGCGCCACGGTGTACTGCACGTTGATCGCATTCCCGTAGCCGGTATCGCCGTCGGCGATGAGGTGCATGCCGTCAGCGACCGTGGCCATTGCCCGGGTCGAGGCCACGTTCTCGGTCAGGTCCAGGATGCCGACGTCGGGCATCCCCAGTCGGTTCTCGCTAACGCCCGATCCGGTGATGCATGCCGCAAGGAACCCGGCCGATGACGCAAGCCGCACGCTGTAGCCGTTGAAGACGCCCGGCAGAGGCAGGATCTCCTCGCTCCTGATCAGATCGCGCAGGCTCGGTCGGCTAGGTCGGTTCGGTCGTGGGTCATCCATGATCGACGTCTCCTCTTTCGTCGGGGCTCACGCTTCCGTCGCGAGCTCGTTCAGCTCTTCGACAAGCTGCCGCTTGCGGCGCACGCCGGACAGGCGGCGCGCCACCTTGCCATCCTTCATCAGAAGGAGCATCGGAACAGTCGAGACGTGGAACCGGGCTGCCAAGCCGGGCTGGGCTTTCACGTCTACCATCTTCACTGAGAGCCGGGTCGCTTCCTCGACGGCGAGTTCCTGGAGGATCGGCTTTTGCACGTGGCACGGCTGGCACCAGTCGGCGTAAAAGTCGATCAGGACCACGCCGGAGGAGGTCTCCGCGTCAAACGTCTCCTCGGTCACCACGCTCAACTGGGGACCCGGCGCAGCGCCGCTGGTCACTCGTGGACTCGTTCGGGCAGCGGCAGGCCGGCCAACTCCGCAGCGGTGAACGGTCGATCGGCGGTTATCCCGGCCGTCTCTAGCACGTAGATGATCTGCCGGGTGTGCTGGGCCGTATGCCAGACCTCACGTTCCAGGGCCTCGTGCATGGTCCGGTGACCCCAGTACGTCGACAAGATCCCGTCGAGCGGGTCGTCGTATCCGTCCCGCTCCCACCAGCGATCGAACATTTCGAGCGTCTGGCGGGCAGCGCGGATCACGTCATCGGCGTCGGCGTAGGCGGGCATGACCGACTCGAAGTCCACGGCGGCCGAGTCGTCGTAGTACTTGGTGACGAAGTACCGCATGAGCGTGGCCGCATGAGCCGCGAGTTCCAGGGCCGAACGTGACCGGTTAGGCAGCGTGAGAACGTAGGTTTCCGGCGTCATCTGGTCGACGTACCGTTGCAGCGCCCGGTTGATTAGCCGATAGCGCTCCGCCAGGGTGGCCGGTGTCAGCATCTCCGGAGCGGTGTAATCGATGCCGAGGAACTCGGCGATCGTACCCAGATGCACGGCGTTCACGCATTTGTCTCCGACGCAGACCGCCGGGATCTGGATGTCTTCCTGCCTAAGCCGTTCAAGGATCTCCGTATTCTCGTCCACGTTTACGGCGCGGTAGGAAAGACCGCTCGCCTCGAGAAACTCCTTGGCCCGCAGGCATGCGCTGCAGCCAGGCATCCAGTAGAGCTCGATGTGATCGCGAACGCCGACCGTCGTCATGATGTGCTTACCTCCACTGTTGCTGCTCGATCTACTGCTTTCACCCTAGCGATAGGTTCGTTAATCAATTTAGCTCTTCAGCCCTTGGGCTCTTCGGCTTGTCGTCGGCCTCACCGTCCGATCCGTCCTCATCGCCGTCCGATCCGTCATCATCGCCGATGTCGCGCCCAAGCGCACTACCTCCCGCACCTGTTGTGATGCCGCGGCCTCGCGGCAGGATTCCGCTGCCGGGGCGACGCCGGACCCGCGCCCGCACTAGGGCCAGCACCAGCAGCAATAGCAGCCCAAGCAGTACTTTGTCTATGACCGAGGAATAGAAATAGCTGATGTTGTTCCGCCCGATTTCCAGGGCAAGCAGCAGATTCTGCTCCATCTCCGGGCCTAGTACGATGCCGATCAACAGGGGCACGAGCGGGTAGCCACCTGCGCGCATCAGGATGCCCAGCACACCGAAAACGATCACCAGCTTCAGGTCATACGGCTGGAGCCGGTATGAATAGGCACCCACCATCGCTATGAACAGGACAATGGGAATGAGGATCGCATAGCGCATCTGGGACAGGTACACCATGGGCAGGGCAAGGATAACGCCGAGCGGCAGGATCAGCAGATTCGCCAGGAACAACCCGATCAGGACTGCATACGCTAGGCTCCCGTGCATGCTGAGCACCTGCGGCCCGGGAGCGACGCCGTGCAGGGCGAGGGCGGAGAGCATGACCGCAGTGGTCGCACTGCCCGGGATGCCCAGCGCCAGGATGGGGATCATCGCGCCGCCTGTAACGCCGTTGTCGCAGCCCTCCGAGGCGATAATGCCTTCGGGGTTGCCCTTGCCCCATGTCTCCGGCGACTTGGACCTGCTGCGCCCGAACCCGTAGCTGATGAAGTTGGCGACCGCCTGGCCGAGCCCGGGTATCAGCCCCAGCAGCAGCCCAATCACGCCGCTGCGGATGACTGCGCCCGGATGATGCGCGGTGATCTTCAGCCCGGTGCTTATCCCGCCGAGGTTGCGGCGGGTAAAATTGGACAGATTGGAGCCGCCCGCGCCATCCCCCTGCGCCTGGGAACGCGCCCACGCGCGTCTGGCCAGGAAGCACATCTCGGTGACACCGAACAAGCCGATGACGACGGGGATGAAGGGCATTCCGTCGTAGAGCGCGATCTGCCCAAAGTCGAATCGTGACAGACCAGTCGCCGGATTCACTCCGAGCCCGGCGATCAGGAACCCGGTAGTCCCGGACAGCAGTCCCTTCAACGGTGTCTCGCTGACCATGCTGCCGATAATTACCATTCCGATGACGGACAGCAGGAAGAGCTCGCCAGGTCCGAACTTTAGCGTCTGCGAAGCCAACGGCCGGAGCAGGAGGATCGCCCCGCCGATCCCGATGATCCCGCCGGTTACCGAGGCCAGGCGGGCGACGCCGATCGCCTCGGCAGCCTTGCCTTGCTGGGCCATCGGATACCCGTCGAGCGCGGTCACCGCCGCGCCCGGCTCGGTCGGGATATTTAGCACGATCGCGGGAATCGCCATGCTGTAACTCACGCCGGCATATATGCCGACCATCAGCAATAGGCCGTTCAGCAGCGACATCGTGAGGGTGAACGGCAACAGGATCGCGGTGGCGTTCGGCGCTCCAAATCCCGGTATCAAGCCGACCAGGAATCCGATTATGAGCCCGACCGCTATGCAGAGGATCGGTGCGACCCCGGCTAGCTGATGCAGCCCGGAGATGAAATCGGACATAGCCTACCCCCAGATCCCGGGCAGCGCCACGCCGAAAATGTGGACGAAAACCAGCCATACGACTACCGAAAGTACGATGGCGATTGCGGCAACCCGGATCGGTTTACGATAACCGAGTGAGAGCATGAGGCCGAAGGTGAATATCCCGCCGCCCACTATCATCCCGAACAAGGGAATGATGGCCACATAGATAATCAGCCAGACGATTACGGCCACGCTGCGCAACCAGTTGTCTCTGCCGTTGCCCGCCCGTTGCCGATCTGCAGGCTCACCGCTGCCTGCCGTAGTCGTGGTTGTGGCCGTGACACCGGTGCCGATGACTGCTTCCACGACGGCCGGCCGGGCCGCCACGGACGCCATGCCTGAGCCTGGCGCACTGTTGCCGCGAGCCGACGAGATCTCGTCGACGCTCTTGACGCGCTTAGGAATCCAGGTCGCGACCAGGCAGGCGACGCCGAAGACGGCTACTGCTCCCATCATTATCAAGGGATAGATGTAGTTCGTGCCGTAGCCGCCCGCGGACGCCGACCTGAAGAATATGACCGCAAAGGCGAGCGCCAAGATCGGAAAAATCGACGGAACCAGCTTTGCGATGAGCGCCGCCCGTTTCCCCAGTGCCGAGTGCAGGCGCGCGGGCCCGAGCGCAATTCGCTCGAGCCCGCCGCGCCGCGAGCCTGGCTCAGGCCCAGTGGCATTAACGCTTTGCATACTAGTCGGCTTTGTCCTAGTTGATGTCCAGCACGCCGAAGGACGGCCAGCCGTACGTCTTGGCCGTGCTGTTTTGCGCCTGGGCTAGGGCGGAGTTGTAGGTCGGGTCCGCGACGAGGCCCTCCTCACCTAGCTTTGAGTAAGTGCCGAGGAACTGCTGGCTCTTCGCGGCGGTAGCCATCGCTGTGGCGATCTCCTTGGCTGTCGCCGGGTGATTCTTCACGCAGGCACCGGAAAGGCCGTACCCGGAGTCCGAGGTCGAGTAGGGGATGGACTGCCCCAGGACACTTGCCATGGTCGGCGCGTTGTTGGTGATATTCGGCCACTGGTTGGTCGGCGCGTCGACCGCCAGCACGCGAGTCTGGCTCGCGATGCCCTGCCCGTTGTAGACATTGCTGTCGTTCGCGTCGACGTGGTTGCCGAGCAAGGCGGTGCGCGCGTCGCCGCCGCTGCCGCCAAACGCCACGATGTTAAACTTAACGCCAGCCGCCTTCTCGATCGCTTCCACGTTAACCGCATTTGGCGAAGTTGTAAGCGGGACGCTTATGGAGATTTTTCCCGGGTTCGCCTTCGCGTCGGCGATGAAGTCCGCGAATGTCTTCCACTTGCTGTTCTTGAGGACCCGCAGAGCCGGATAATCGTGCTCGATCAGGTTGATGCCGACAATGTCGGCCGGCGTGAACGGGACTTTCTCGATGAAGTTGTTTTCCAGCGTTTGCAGCTGGTACTCCAGCACGATGGAGCAGTCGCCACCACTCTGTACCAGCGTTTCCGTGCCCGGGATGATGTTCCCGCCGGGCTGGTCCTGGACAACCACGGGAATGCCAAGCGCCTTAGCCAAGGCCGGCTGGAGCGCCCGGGAGAGAATGTCCCCGTCGCCGCCGGCGGTCGAGGGTACGAGCAGCGTGAGCTTGCTGAGTGAGATCTTAGTGGCGGAAGCCGATCCGGATTGACCCGCTGATGGCGCGGCCGAAGAACTACAAGCGGACGCCAGCAACACGGCAGCCAGAGACAATAGCGCCGTGATCGAGGCCTTCCGGTTGCCCGGTCTACATGCATGCTGGCCGACTTTGGACTGGCCCGCCGAGCCGCTTATTATGCCATGCTTTCTTCTCACAACCTACCTCCTTACTTTGCACGGCGGTCACCGCACTTCGGTCACCGCGTTCCGATCGCGGGATCGTTTGCCATCGAAATGCGGCGCGACTCTCCCTTGAGCGCAGACACGGCGGTGGAAGGGGACGGCGAGCGTCGTCCACACGAAAATTCGATCACTGGGCAAGTCATGTTTTGTCGACTGTCGACAGATTCCTGCTGACAGTCTGTCTTCGCCCAAGTTGTTTGTCAAGGGGTGCGTGGGTTGCGTGATCCGAGTCGTGTGCTCGGGGCATCGAGGCTGTGGCGCGCCCGCCTTACGGCGGGTCACGACCGTGAAATTCGGTCAGAACCTTCCCCGGCTTCGCCACGGGGCAGCGTAACCGCTACGACGCGCGCCCATGCGGCCACGCACCGGGGCGGGTGCACAGTAGGTACGGGCGTCGGCTGGCGGACGCGCCAGCCGGCAGCCGGCCGGTGGTGATCCGGCTGGCTGCGCGCCGGTTCTTCTGCGGGAACCCGGCCTGCGCCGCGGTGACGTTCGCCGAGCAGGTCGACGGGCTGGCCTCGCGGCGTGCCCGGCGAACCCCGCCGCCGTCATCGAGTCGGTCTAGGTCACCGCCGACGGCGCTACTGAGCGCGTGCACGCCACCGTGAGCTGGGCCGACGGCCACCAGACCCGCCGACCTGGGTGGCTGGCCGCTCTCGCCCACGAGATCAGCATGCCCGCAGCGACCCTGTTCGGCTGGCTCAAACGCGGTTAGGCACCGGCCGGCAAGACACCCGGCCGCCCTGCCGGTGGATCATCACCGCCGACTCCGCCGAGGTCGAACGCCTCCACGCGCTGCACTAATCACCAGAACAACCTGGGCACCCTCGCCGACGTTGGCTCGCTCCGGACGGTAGTTTGCGTCCCGGGTCCGGCCGGGGGTCGGCGTGGAGCCGGAAGCGGCCGGGCGGTGCGTGCTGGGACCCCGGCCGGGCCGGCGCGCGGCTGGGGCCGACCGGACGGCGCTGCTGCGGCGCGAGCCTGAACTAGCCGCCGATCCAGAGCCGGACGGCAAGGGCTAGTCCGGCGAGGGCGGCGAGGACGCGCAGCACTTGCCCGGGCACGCGCCTGGTGACCGACGGGCCGATTGCGCCGCCGATGAGGCAGCCGACGGCCATCGGGATCACGGCTGGCCAGTCGACGGGGAAGCACAGGACGAACACGACGCAGCAGGTCACGTCCGCGATGCCGAGCACCATGTTCTTGACCGCGTTGGCCTGGACGAGCTGCCGTGCGGTGGCGATCATGAGCACGGTGAGCGTCATGATGCCGGCACCGGCGCCCCAGTAGCCGTCGTACACCGAGACGGCGATCAGGCCGACGGGGAGCAGCAGGCGGTGGCGGCCTTCGGGACGGCCGTTCAGCCACGCGGTGGCCCGCGGCTGGAGGAGCAGGGCGAGCGCGGCGAGCGCGAGCAGGTAGGGCACCACCCTGTCGAAGGCCGGGGCGGGGGTGAGCAGCAGCAGCGCGGCGCCGACGGCGCTTCCGGCCACTACGAGCGGTGCCTGGTGGCGCAGCCAGGATCCCTGACCGCGCAGTTCGGGGCGGGAACCGAGCGCCGAGCCGGGCCAGGCGGCGACGAACGCGACGGCGTTGGTCACGTTGGCGGCCAGCGGCGTCAGGCCGGCCGCCAGCAGCGCCGGGTAGGAGATCAGCGAAGCGGTGCCTCCGGCGGATCCCACGATGCCGGCCGCCGCCCCGGCGGCTAGAAGAAGGAACGTGCAAGCCGGGGTCATCCGGCTTTACGCGTTCCGGCCTTGCAGCCACTCGGTGAAATCGACCGCGACGATGCGCTCGTCGTGCACGTCGCGCGCCTGCGGCGAGGCGAGCCAGACGATGGGCGGTCCCATGATCGCCGGGTCAAGGGCCGCGAGCTGGGCCGGGCGGTCTTCCTGCGGGGGCATCATCCCGGTCGCGGTGGCGCCGCCTGGCAGCAGGATGTTGACGGTGATGCCGGTGCCGCGCAGGTCGGCCGCCATGATCCTGGACAGCGCCTCGGCTCCGGCGCGCGCGGGGCCGTAGGGGACGAAGCCACGGCGGTTCATCGTGGCATGGTTCATCGAGATGTTCACGATGCGCCCGCCTCCCGCGGCCAGCATCCGCGGCACCACCTCCCGTGCCGTCAGGAAGTAGCCGGTGAGGTTGGTGCCGAGCACCGCCTGGAAGCCGTCGACGGGGACCTGCCAGAAGCCGAGAGGTTCGGTCAGGAACCGGGGGTTGACTGTCTTCATGCCGAGGCCCGCGTTGTTGACGAGCAGGTCGATGCCGCCGAGCCTGGACCAGGCCTGCGCCACGGCGCGGGCAACCGCGGCCTCGTCCCTGGCGTCGGCGGCGATGCCGACCGCTGCCGGTCCCGGTCCCGTTGCCGTTGCCGGTCCCGTTGCCGTTGCCGTTGCCGTTGCCGTTGCCGTTGTCGTTGCCGTTGCCTGGAGGCTGGCCGCGGCGGCCGCGGCGCGTTCGGCCGACCTGCTGGTGAGTGCGACCGCGGCGCCGGCCTGCGCCAGCGCTTCGGCCATGGCCAGGCCCAGGCCGCTGGTCCCGCCGGTGACCAGCGCCCGGGTGCCGGTCAGGTCGATGTCCTGGATGTCTGTCACGTGCCTAGCCTTTCATCACGTGCGCCGACGGTACCGGGGCGCGGGGCAGCGTGTCAGGATGGCGGCATGGTGGATCCCCGGGCGGGGCAGCCCGCTACACGTGCAGACCTGGTCGACGTCGCCAAGCTGGTGACCGCGTACTACGCGGTGCATCCCGATCCCGGTGACGCCGCGCAGCGGGTGGCGTTCGGCACGTCGGGCCACCGGGGTTCCGCGTTCACGGGGACGTTCAACGAGGATCACATCCTGGCGACCACGCAGGCCATCTGCGAGTACCGGGCCGGGGCGGGCATCGACGGGCCACTGTACCTGGGCGCGGACACGCACGCGCTGTCCGAGCCCGCCCAGGTCAGCGCGCTTGAGGTGCTGGCGGCCAACGGCGTTTCTGTGATGGTCGACGCGCGCGGCGGGTACACGCCCACCCCGGCGGTGTCCCGCGCGATCCTGGCGCATAACGCGGCCGGGGACGGGCCGCGCGCGGACGGGATCGTGGTCACGCCGTCGCACAACCCGCCGCCGGACGGCGGGTTCAAGTACAACCCGCCCGACGGCGGCCCGGCCGGCACCGACATCACCAGGCAGATCCAGGACCGGGCCAACGAGCTGCTGGCCGACGGGCTGAAGGCGGTGCGGCGGGTCCGGTACGTCGAGGCGGCGGGTTTGGCGGGGTCGTTTGACTTCCTCGACTGCTACGTGTCGGCTCTCGGGCAGGTGCTTGACATGGACGCGATCCGGGCAGCGGGGGTGCGTATCGGCGCCGACCCGCTCGGCGGGGCGAGCGTGGCCTACTGGGGCGAGATAGCGGACCGCTACGACCTGGACCTGACCGTGGTCAACAGGGACGTGGACGCCACGTTCGGGTTCATGACGCTGGACTGGGACGGCAAGATCCGGATGGACTGCTCCTCGCCGTACGCGATGGCCAGTCTGATCGAGCGCCAGCGCGAGTTCACCGTCGCGACCGGCAACGACACCGACGCCGACAGGCACGGCATCGTCACGCCCGACGCGGGGCTGCTCAACCCCAACCATTACCTCGCGGTCGCCATCGAGTACCTTTACCGGCACCGCGGCGGCTGGTCTTCCGGTGCGGCCGTCGGGAAGACGCTGGTGAGCTCGTCGATGATCGACCGGGTGGCGGCCGGGCTCGGCCGGACGCTGCTCGAGGTGCCCGTCGGGTTCAAGTGGTTCGTGCCGGGGCTGCTCGACGGGTCGGTGGCGTTCGGCGGGGAGGAGAGCGCCGGGGCCTCGTTCCTGCAGCGCGACGGGTCGGTGTGGACGACGGACAAGGACGGGATCATCCTCGCCCTGCTCGCCTCGGAGATCACCGCGGTGACCGGGCAGTCGCCGTCGGAGCTTTACCGCGACCTGACCTCCCGGTACGGGGATCCGGCCTACGCCCGCATCGACACCGCGGCCACCCGCGAGCAGAAGGCGGCGCTTGCCCGCCTCTCCCCCGCTGACGTGTCGGCCGACGAGCTGGCCGGCGAGAAGATCACCGCGACGCTGACCACCGCGCCGGGCAACGGCGAGCCGATCGGCGGGCTCAAGGTCGTCGCCGCGTCCGGCTGGTTCGCCGCCCGCCCGTCCGGCACCGAGGACGTCTACAAGCTCTACGCCGAGTCCTTCCGCGGACCCGAGCACCTCGCCGCCATCCAGGAACAGGCCAAGGAGATCATCGCCGCCGCCATCGGCTGAGGTCCGGCCGTCTGTTCTCGCGCCCGGCCGGCCGTCTGCCTCTCGTCGCCTGGCCGGTTGGTCCCGCGCTGTCCGACCGATTAGCTGATTTATTCGATGTGGATGTCGCAATCAGGTAGCTCTATGTACATGGCGGCGACATCCACATCGCATTGTCTGGGAGCAGAGGGGTGAAAGTGTGAGTTAGGACGTATGGGACTGTCACGGCGAGGACGGCGGGCAGGCGGCTGGTACGGATCGGGAGGAAGTTACGTGAGGGACAGGGTAGAAACCGCTGGTTGGGGCATGATCATCTTGTGTGCGTATCTGTGTTCGATTATCAGCCGGAACGGTGCCCGCTTGGGCACCGGCTGTGGCCGGGACGGGCGCTCGTCGGGTGGAAGCCCTGCCTGTGCGCGGGGGCGCGGGAGGGGGCCGAGCGCGGGCGGGGGATGGGGCACCTGTGGGTGTCCTGCCAGAGCTGCCATGACCAGTTCTGGGATACGACGTTCTACGAGCCTCCGCACGACATCGGGCACCGGCCCGACAGCCCCTGGTAGCCGCCCCGCCGAGGTGGGAACGTCACGCGCCGGGCGCGGAGTCCAGTTTGGAGCGGGCCTTCTCGGCGTCGGGGTCGCCTAGCTCGTCGAGGATGGCCAAGGCAAGTTGCCACGTCTTGCGAGCCTGGGCGGGGTCGGCCGCCGCGTGGTGGGCGTCGCCCAGGCGGATCAGGGTGGTGGCCTCGCCGTAGCGGGCGCCGACGTCCCGCCATAGCGACAGGGAGCGCCGGTAGCAGCCGACGGCCTGGGCGTACGCGCCGAGGTGATGGTGGGCGTAGCCCAGGCTGTCCCAGGTGGCAGCCTGACCGTAGCGGTCGCCGAGTTCTTCGAGCAGGGTAAGGGCCTGCTGGCAGGTGCTGAGGGCTCGCGGGTAGTCGCCGAGCAGGGCATGCAGCCAGCCGATGGTGCTGAGCGCCCTGGCCTGTCCCTTCTGGTGGCTGACGGCCTGATACAGGTCAAGGGCGCGCGATGAGTGATCGAGGGCTTCGGCATACCGGCCCTGGCGTTCGAGCATGTAGCCGAGGCCGATCTCGGTCCTGGCCTGGCCGACGGGGTCGCCGGCCTGGGCCGACAGCTGCAGGGCGCGGCGGAAGTGCGTGCCGGCGTCGTCGAAACGGCGCAGCTCGGCATAGGTATCGGCGAGGCCGCGATGGGCGAAGACCTGGGCCTTCGGGTCTTGCAGGCGATCGGCGGCGGCGACTGCGGCGCGCTGGACGGTGATCTGGTCGTGCCAGTAACCCTGCCGGTAGAGGAACGGCCACAGCGCCCAGGCCAGCTGCCAGACGTGGGTGTCCAACCCGGCCTCGGCGGCGAGCCCGATGGCGCCGAGCAGGACCTGGTGCTCGGCGGAGAACCAGGCGAGCGCCTCCTTGCTGTCGGCGGGATACTCGGGGGTTACCTTGGCGGACAGCCTGGGCGCCGCGACCGGATCCCGGGACGGGTCGATCTGCCCGGCCGCGGCCATCACGGAATAGAGGTAGTAGTCGAGCACCCGCCGCACGGCCGCCCGGCGCTGGGGCCCGCGGTCGGTGCCTCGGGCCTGGTCGGCCGCGTAGGCACGGAGCAGGTCGTGCAGGGTGTACCGGCCCGGGATGCGTTCTTCGACGAGGGAGGTCTCGGCGAGTTCGGCGAGCAAGGGCCGGGTCCGAGGTGGGGACAGGCCCGCCAGGCCGGCCGCGGCCGCGGCGGCGATGTCCGGACCCGGGTGCAGCCCGAGCAGCCGGAACAGGCGTACGGCGTCGGGGCTGAGCGCCCGGTAGGACCAGGAGAAGACCGCCCGCACGTCAGTGCCGGGATCGGCGCCGGCGAGCGCGTCGAGCACGTCCGGGCCGGGCGGCGCGCCGGAGAGAGGGGCCGACGGATCCGCGGCGTGGGCAGCGTCTGGGGCAGAGAAGGGCGGGACCCGGCCGGGGCGAGAGGGCGGGACCCGGCCGGGGCGAGGGGCCGGGCCGCGGAGCTCGGCGGCCAGGGCTTGCAGCGGGAAGGTGGGGTGAGCGGCGGCCCGGGCGGCCACTATGGCCAGAGCCAGGGGGAGATGGGCACAGCGGGTTATCAGCTCGACGCCGGCCTGCGGCTCGGCGGCCAGGCGGGCGGAGCCCAGGCGGCGGGCCAGGAACTCATGGGCCTCCGCCGCGGTGAGGACGTCGAGCGCGAGGGGGCGGGCACCGTCGGCGACCAGGCCGGACAGCTGGTTGCGGCTGGTCACCAGGACCAGGCAGCCGCTCGTGCCGGGAAGCAGCGGACGGACCTGGATGCTGTCCCGGGCATTGTCCAGGACGATCAGTACCTTGCGGCCAGCCAGCACGCTGCGGTATAGCGCGGCGCGGGCGTCCAGAGTCGGCGGGATCTGCGATGCTGCCACACCCAGGGCGGTCAGGAAGTCGCGGAGCGCCTCGGCGGGGTCTACCTGTCCGGCGGGCGCCGCAGGATCGAAGCCGCGCAGGTTCACGTGCAGCTGGCCATCGGGGAAGCGGCCGGCAACCTGGTGTGCCCATTGCAGGGCGAGCGTCGTCTTGCCGACGCCTGCCATGCCCGTGATCGCGGCGACCGCCACGCCGGATTCCGCGCCGGCTGCTCCGGCTGTCCCGGCCGCGCCGGCTGTCCCGGCCGCGCCGACCGTCCTGGCCGCTCCGGCTGCCTCGGCGCTGACCAGGCCGGCCAGCACGGCGAGTTCGGCGGACCGGCCGACGAAGTGCGGGGTCACGGCGGGCAGCTGGCGGGACGGCAGCTGCGGCGGCGCGTGCCTGCGCTGCTCCTCGATCCGGTCGCGTGCGGTGGCGAACGCCTTCTGCTCCTCGCTGGTGGCGCCGAGCAGGACCACGAGGACGTCGAGGCGGTCGGTCGGGGGCAGCGTCTTGCCGGTGAAGTAGTCGCCGATCACGCTGTGCGCGTAGCCGCTGGCTGCGGAGAGCTCACGGTAGGTCAGTTCGGTGTCGCTGCGGCCGCGGGCATGGCGGCGGCGCAGCTCGCGGAGCGCGCGAGCCAGGTCTTCTGGCGACTGCAGGCCCGACAGCCAGGAGTTTGTCGTGATCCGTTCGTCCAGTGTTCCTCCGTCAGGGCAGGGTGCATGTGCCACGAGCGTAGCTCTCGCCGGTCGTTACTGTCCGGTTCTGTCCAGGCGTGTACGGCGTCCGGCGACCGGGGACGGCGTGGCGCGGCATGATGGCGGATGCCGGTTTAGCGGGGGGATATCGCACGGCCCTGGGGGTAACGCGCGACCCTGACGGGTGGCGCGCGGCGGAGGCCAGCCGGGCGGGCACCAGAGGGGGACCGCCGCTCGGCTGGCCTCCGTACGGGTTCTTGCGGCGTGGGCGGCGCCGCGAGAGGACAATGCAGGCATGCGTTACCTAACCGCCGAGGGCGGGGCGAGGATCTCCAGGATCGGGCTGGGCACCTGGCAGTTCGGCTCGCGGGAGTGGGGATACGGGAACTCGTACGCCGACCAGGAAGCCCGCGCGATCGTGCGCCGGGCGCTTGACCTGGGGATCACGCTGTTCGACACGGCCGAGATCTACGGGCTCGGGCGGAGCGAGCGGATCCTCGGCGCGGCGCTCGGCGAGGACAGGGACTCGGCTTTCCTCGCGACGAAGATCTTCCCGCTGCTTCCGATCGCGCCCGTGGTGGAGCAGCGCGCGGTGGCCAGCGCGAACCGGCTCGGGGTCCGGCAGCTCGACCTGTACCAGGTGCACCAGCCCAACCCGGTGGTCAGGGACGGGACGATCATGCGCGGGATGCGCGCGCTGCAGCGGGTTGGCCTGGTCGGCGAGGTCGGCGTGAGCAACTACTCGCTGGCCCGGTGGCGGGCCGCGGAGGCCGCGCTCGGCAGCCGGGTGCTGACCAACCAGGTCAGCTACAGCCTGGTCGACCGCTCCCCCGAGCGCGAGCTTGTGCCGTTCGCCGAGGCGACCGGCCACATCGTGATCGCCTACAGTCCGCTGGCCCAGGGACTGCTGTCCGGCAGGTACCACAGGGAAAGCCGGCCGACCAACGGCGTGCGGGCCGGCAACGCGCTGTTCCTGCCGGAGAACCTCGAGCGGGCCGACGGCCTGATCGCGGCGCTGCGCGAGGTGGCCGACGCGCACGGCGCCACGCCCGCGCAGGTCGCGCTCGCCTGGGTCATCCGGTCGCCCGCCGTTGTCGCGATACCCGGCGCGTCGAGTGTGGGGCAGCTGGAGAGCAACGTGGCTGCGGCGGACATCGAGCTCGGCGACGAAGAGGTCCGGGCGCTGAGCTCGGCGGCGGACCGGTTCCGGCCGATCACCGGAGCCGCCGCGGTGCCGCGGATGCTCGCGGCACGGCTCCCGCGGGCGCGGCTCGGCTCGCGGGGCTCCTAGGCAGCCGCGGGCGCGCGGGGTTCGCAGGGAGTCGCGGGTTCGCAGCCAGCCGCGGGCTCGCACGCAGTCGCGGGCTCGCACGCAGTCGCGGAGCTCGCAGGGAGCGCGGGCTTGCGGGGGGATGGCGGGGGCTTGCGGGTCGCGGGCCTGATCCGTCCGTGTCTGGGGGGTGCGTGGGCCACCGGCCCCTTCTTGCGGGGCTTGGGCGTCACTAGCCCCGATCGCGGGAGGGTTCGTTGACCTCGGTGGGGGGCGGGGTTGGGTTCGCGGCCATGGGTATGAGACAGGCCTGTCTGTCTCATACCTGATGTCCATGGCGTTGGTGTGCACTCCGCGGACGTGCCGTACAGCGACCTGCTGCCGTCGATGTTCGGCATCAACGCAGGGTACTTCCTGATCCAGCTGGCCAGCGAGCGGGACAAGGACCCGGTCTACCAGCTGATCGGCGAGAACCTCCGCGACGACGCCGGCGGCGTGGCCCAGACCGCCTACGTCGGGGTGATCAACCCGCTGAACCCGCGGGTGGAAAGCCCGCAGGAGGTCAGGGACGCGCTGATCCGGGCGGCCAGCTTCATCCCGAA